>CABUTY010000043.1 GCA_902494595.1 uncultured Porphyromonadaceae bacterium
ACGGCTTTCACAATCGCCGCTATAGGGTCCATGATTCTCCACGAGTCACCCAATGCGTAAGCCAGGGATACACCTACAATTGTCGCCACAGAAGATATGGCATCGGTACGGTGATGCCAGGCATTTGCCTTAAGGGCGCTCGAACCAATCTTACGGGCGTAAACCATCGTGTAGCGGTAGCAGAACTCCTTGGCTGCTATCGACACACCGGCCACAACTATGGTCCAGACGTCGGGGCGCGGGATTTCGTGTCCGTTGAGCGCTCCTATGATGCTCGTTATACCGCCCCACCCTATGCCTACGGCCACAAGCATCAGTACTATAGCTATAAAGCAACTCCCTATGGTCTCGTATTTTCCATGCCCGTATGGATGACTGCTGTCGGCTTTCTTATACGCGACACCTACAAAGTACAAAACCATAAAATCGGTGATGAAATCGCTGAGAGAATGGTATCCGTCGGCTACCAAGGCATCCGAATGACCACAATAGCCGAAGAAGAGCTTGATTATCACCAATGCGGCATTTATCCAGAAGCCCACCATAGTCACTTTACGGATAAGCGACAACTCCTTTCCCGTAGATAATGATTCTGTCATATTCAACTGTGTATCGCTAATTTAACAACAGACAATATATGATTAACGATATTCCCACCAAATATTGTTGAAAATATTAAGATCGCACTCTAAGGCCTAACTCTAAATCCCAGAATAGAACCGCGCCATAATCATACTCCTTGCCTGATTTTCCATTATAGGAATTTTTCGTTAATTTTGCAGTGATATGGAAAAGGGAAATACGAGGGATACCGCGAGCCAGTTTGCGGAGGCGATATCCATATGCAGAGACATATATGCCAAGAAGCTGCAGGATTACGGCACATCGTGGCGTATAATGCGTCCTATGAGTCTTACGGACCAGATATACATCAAGGCATGTCGCATACGCGCTCTTGAAGAGAAAGGCATCAGCAATGCGGCTGTCAACGAAGGCATCGACCCGGAATTCATAGGGATAGTGAATTATTGTGCCATAGCCCTTATACAGTTGTCCAAGGGCACAGGAGAGCCGATAAGCGTGGAAGAGGCGCTCAACCTGTATGACGAGCATATAGCGCGTGCCACAGCATTGATGCGCAACAAAAACCACGACTACGACGAGGCGTGGCGCAATATGCGGGTAAGTTCCTTTACCGACATCATACTGCAAAAACTGTTGCGCACCAAGGAAATTGAGAGTCATGACGGCCGCACTATCATCAGCGAGGGCGTGGAGGCCAATTATATGGATATGATCAACTATGCAATATTCGCAATCATCAAGCTCCGGCTCTCATAGACGGGCCGTGGTCCTGACTGTCGTAACGTGGATTGTGCGCGAGCTCACCGGACTGGTTTTCATATTCTCGGGATTCGTCAAGTCGGTAGATGTCTGGGGCACGGTTTATAAGTTTCACGACTATCTCGGAGCGTTAGGCATAACATTGTCCTCCAACCTTGTGTTGGCTGGAGCTTTCGCTCTCTGTTCCGCAGAATTTATACTCGGCATATTTCTGGTGTTCGGATGTTACAGGAGGTCTTCGGCGGTGCTAACCACATGCTTTATGGCTGTGATGCTGCCGCTGACATTATGGATAGCCATATCTGATCCGGTTGCCGACTGCGGTTGTTTCGGCGATGCTTTGAAAATTTCCAACTGGCAGACCTTCTGGAAGAACGTATGGCTCATGGGCTGCGCGGTATGGCTGTTGAAATTCAATACAAGGATTAGATGCCTTATTACGCCGGCATTCCAATGGATGGCGGTAATCGCATCATGTTCATACGTGATGGCCATATGCTGGTATGGGTATAATATCCAGCCCATGGTGGATTTCAGGCCATATCCGGCGGGCAGCAGTCTTGTCAGCGAGAATGATGCTGATGCATCGTCCGGATATGAGTTTGTCTATGCCAAGGACGGCGTGGAGAGGGTGTTCAGCGAAGATTCCATACCTTCGGAAGATGATGGATGGGAATTTGTGTCACGCCGACCTCTGGCAGCCATTCCCCTGTCGGTCAAGGAAGAAAAGGCAGATTTCAGAATCCTTGACAAAGATGGCAAGGAAGATGTGACGGAAGATGTACTGGGGGATCAGGATGACCGGTTGCTGCTTCTGATACCCTCCTTGAGCGAGATATCGGCATCCACCACCTACAAAATCAACATGCTCGACAAATGGGCCGAATCGCATGATGTGGATTTCGCGGCAATTGTGGCCGCCGGTTCCGGCGACATAAAGGAATGGGAAGACCTGTCTATGCCCGACTATGATATTTATATGGCCGAAGACACCTCTATCAAGGAATTGGCAAGAGGAAATCCATCGGTCGTTTATCTGAAGGATGGCAAGGTGGTATGGAAACAGTCGTTATGGAGCATTGACGAAACAATGATTGACAACAACGAAGAGGATGTCGAATCTATGGAAAGTCAGGAGGCACAGGACGCCGAGGCCCTCTCCCCCTCTCCCGGATTATGGCTGAAAAGGATGTCGTGGCTCTATGCTCTGGCCATGATTCTGCTGTTGATTGTCTCGACAGTCCCGAATATCTATGGTTACCTGAGGAAGAAAAAGAAACCGGATACCGACGGTGAAGCGAATGTATGACAGATAGAACTGATTAGAGTGCGCTCTAAAACTACTTGGCATTACATTTGTTATAAGGTTATAGAGTAATTCGGAGAGTCGCAGCCGGCTGTCTGGAATAAATTAATGAAATTAAAGAACAATGGAATCATTCAAGGATCTTATATCATCCGAGAAACCGGTGTTGGTTGACTTCTTCGCCACATGGTGCGGACCATGCAAAATGATGCACCCGGTTCTGGAAGACCTCGCCAAGAAAGTTGGCGAAAACGCAAGGATAGTCAAGATAGACATAGACAAAAATGAGGAGTTGGCTCGCGTGTATAACGTACGGTCGGTGCCTACGCTCATGATTTTCAAGAGCAACGAACTTAAATGGCGCACATCGGGCGTCACTGCCGCCGATGCTCTTGAGAGCGAACTCAAGAAATACTATTGATGTGCCGCTGATGCGGAAACTTAATTCACGGACGCAATTATTTTTGCGTCCGTGAAGTTTTATTAGCGGAGCCGTTTAAACTTAGCGAAACGGCTTCGGCAGATTATTTAGAACGCGCTCTTAAAACATATGAGATATGAAGAGGTTGTCATTGCTATTGATGTCGGCAGTGTTGATTACATGTTTCGGCATGTATGGCGCATTCCGCAACGAGACATTGCATTATGTGATCAGCTATAAATGGGGCCTCATCCACAAGGATGCCGGAACCGCCACATTGACACTCGTCAATTCAGGCCCTGATTACAAGCTGATGCTTGCCGCCAAGACAATGCCCTGGGCCGACAGATTCTACCGCACGCGCGACACGCTGACCGCTACTGTGAAAAGAGCCGACCTCCAACCCGTGGATTATACCAAAATCACGCATGAAAAGAATACCCATTCCCGCGATGAGATAAAGTATTCTTCATATGGCAATGTCACTAAAGGCGAAACCGTCAGATACCGTAACCGCGACGGCAAGACTGTAGCTTACCGAACAACCCTCACCGCCTCGGGCCCTGTTTACGACATGCTGTCGGTGTTCTATTATCTCCGCAGTCTCGATTATTCCAGTCTCTCGAAAACAAAAAGCTACAAGGCTACCGTGTTCTCGGGCAAGAAATCGGAAACCATCACCATACGCAACCTTGGCAAGGAGAGGATAAAGCTCAAGGACAAGACATCAAGAGAAGCATGGCACATACGCTTCAATTTCACAACCGGCGGCGGACGTAAAAGCAGCGACGATATCGACACGTGGATATCCACCGACGAACGGCATATCCCGCTCTATCTCGTTGGCAAACTCCCCGTTGGAGAAGTCCGCGCATATTATATCCGCTGATTATTTTGCGATTCAAAGTTTATGGATTATCTTTGCAGCACATGAAAAAAGAGAATACTGTTTGACAAGCTGTATTCTTAAGAACCTTAAATCACAAAGACATGAAATCCAATCTGAGACTGAATCCCAATCCGGTGGTGAGGTATCTCGACAAGGAGCCTGACCAGATACGGAAAGCCGATTTGATGCGGTTTATCGCAGAGAACGAGATACGGATGGTCAATTTTATGTATCCTGCCGACGACAACAGGCTGAAGACCCTGAACTTCGTGATTAATTCCGAAGAATACCTCGACAGCATTCTGACATTCGGAGAGAGGGTCGACGGCTCCAGTCTGTTCCCCTTTATCAAGGCCGGCAACAGCGACTTGTACGTGATACCTCGTTACAGCACGGCCTTTGTGGATCCCTTTGCCGAGATACCCACATTGACGATGCTTGCATCGTTTTTCGACAACTCAGGCAATCCGCTTGACTCATCGCCGCAATACACGCTGCGCAAGTCGGCCGATGCTTTCAGGAAGACCACAGGCATGGATTTCTATGCCATGGGCGAGCTGGAATACTATGTGATAGCCGATGATCCGGCAGTGTTCTCGGCCACAGACCAGAAAGGGTACCATGAGTCGAGTCCGTTTGCCAAGTTCAACGACTTCCGTACTGAATGCATGGACATCATAGCCCGCACAGGTGGACAGATCAAATATGGCCATAGCGAGGTGGGCAACTTTACGCTCGACAACAAAATCTTCGAGCAGAACGAGATAGAGTTTCTGCCCGTACCGGCGGTAGAGGCAGCCGACCAGCTGATGATAGCAAAATGGGTGATACGCACACTGGCGGCCCGTCGCGGTTATGACGTGACGTTCGCTCCCAAGATCACTGCCGGCAAGGCGGGAAGCGGTCTGCACATCCACTTCAAGATCATGAAGGATGGCCACAACATGATGATAGAGAACGGACATCTCAGCGATACGGCCAAGAAGGCTATTGTGGGCATTCTTACCCACGCAGGAGCACTGACAGCCATGGGCAACAAGGTGCCTACCAGCTATTTCCGGCTTGTTCCCAACCAGGAGGCTCCCACCTCCATATGCTGGGGCGACCGCAACCGTTCGGTGCTTGTGAGAGTGCCGTTGGGATGGACCGGCGGCAAGGACATGTGCTCGCAGGTGAATCCGCTGGAGAGCGAATATACCGATGACCCTGAACGTCAGACCGTGGAGCTGCGCAGTGCCGACGGCTCGGCCAATGTATACCAGCTGATTGCCGGCATAATTGCCGCAGCCCGCTCCGGTTTCCTCATGCCCGACGCCCTCGAGAAGGCTGCTGACCTTTACGTAAGCGTCGACATCCATAAGGATAAGGAGAAACTCGCTCAGCTCAACTCTCTCCCCGACTCATGCTATGCCTCGTCGGAGGCTCTGAAGGCCGACAGAAAGGTGTTCGAATGCGACGGCGTCTTCTCCCCGGACATGATTCAGAGCATCATCGACCGTCAGCACGACTACCGCGACAAACACCTGCGCGAAAACGTGATTGACAACAAACAGGAAATGCTGCAGCTCGTCAAGAAATACTGGCACTGCGGCTGATTGACATAATGAAGTATCCATCAAGATATTCAAGAATTTCAACCCTTCCGGAAATCGGTTCCGGAGGGGTTGCAAAGCTTAATGCGGGGAAGGTTGGAATCATAGGTTGCGGAGCCTTGGGCTCATTATGCGCCATGTATCTTGCCGCCGGAGGTGTGGGAAATATTGTAATGGCCGATTTCGATACCGTTGACATATCGAATCTTCAGCGCCAGCTCTTCTTTACCGAAGACGATCTCGGTAAACCGAAAGTAGCCGTACTCGCCTCCCGAATAAAAGGAATCAATTCAGATACGGAACTTGTAGTCGAGGAGCTTCTTGTCAAAGAAGAGAATGCCGGAGAATTATTTGGCGATTGCGACGTGATAGTGGATGGCAGCGACAATCCCTCCACCAAGCTGATGACCGACAGAATAAGCGCACGGCTGGGTATTCCCTGCGTGATAGCGGGAGTGCGCGGATTTGAATGCCAAATCATGACATGCAGGGAGGGCAGCGTAAGATACAGCGATGTTTTTGGCAATGACCCGGGATGCAATGGCTTTACCCCCTGCAGTATCGGAGGCGTGTTAGGTCCGACTGCCGGCGTGGCAGCCAGTATCCAGGCCGCCGAAGCCATGAAAATAATTGCCTGTGCAGGAAACACTCTCTATAACTCTCTATTGACACTCAATTTGCTGGACATGTCTACACACACTTTCCGGTTATGACCGTTACTTATTGGTAGGATATTTTTTTATGAATGAAATAAAGAGCATATCACATTATTCCGACAAGACGGCGAGGCTTGTGATATCCAACGGACTTATAGCGGCAAAGGCACAGCCCGGCCAGTTTGTGATAATCAAATTCAGCGAGCAGGGACAACGTATACCTTTCGCCATAATACGTGCAGATGCCGTCAACGATGAAATCGATGTGATAATCCACCGTGGAGATGGACTTGACGAAATACTGAATAATCTTAAGGATGGCGATGTATTGCCTGATTTGCTTGGGCCATTGGGCATGCCGGCGGTAGTGGAATCCGACAAGACGGTTATTTTTTGTGGCGACGGGGCTGGCTTTGTGCCTCTCTTACCCCTTATGGACGCATACCGCGAAAAGGGATGCCGCATATACGCACTTATGACTGAACTGTCGTCAAAGCTGCAGTGCCTGCTGGGTGATATAAATCATAATTGCGATGGAATGACGGTGATTGACGAAGCATCGTTGCCCGGTACCATGAGGCAGTGGATCGAGCAGTACAGTCCCGACAAAATCATTCTTTCCGGTCCTACCATGATGATGAAGGAACTTGCCGGGATAGCAAAGGAAAAAGGAGTGTCGGCCGACTGTGTGCTCAATATGCTTATGATTGACGGAATAGGGATATGCGGCGTATGCCGGGTGATGGTAGGCGGGCGCCAGAAACAGACATGTGTCGACGGTCCCGTGTTCAACGCCTGGGAGGTGGATTTCGATTATATTTTGAATCGTCAGCGGTCGTTCATATGAAAAAAGAATTGCAGGAGATATTCACGCGAGGAAGAGATGAGGAATGGCGAGTGGTATTACGCCAGTCGGTCAAGCCGTCGGTACGCACATCCATACCGAGGGTCCGTATGCCAGAATTGCCGCCGGATTTCCGTATCACCAATTCGCGGGAGGTATGTGAAGGACTTAGCGTGGAGCAGGCCGTTCTGGAGGCCACACGTTGTCTCGACTGTGTCAATCCGGGATGTGTTAAGGGGTGTCCGGTGCATAACGACATACCGGGATTTATCAAGAACATAGAACGGCGCGACTTCCGTGAGGCGAGTCGGGTGCTGAGGCGTACCACGGTTTTGCCGGCGGTATGCGGCCGTGTATGTCCTCAGGAAAAGCAGTGCGAGGCGGGCTGCACATACCTCAAGATGGGCAAGCCAGCCGTGTCGATAGGAGCGCTGGAGCGCTTTACAGCCGACCTTAACCGCACTATCGACAGGATGGTGCCCGATTCCATGGCTGACGACGAAGCCGTGCATCCGCTCTACCCTATCAAGGTGGCTGTGGTGGGTTCCGGTCCTTCGGGTCTCGCTTTTGCCGGCGATATGGCACGACGCGGGTATAAGGTCACTGTATTCGAGGCTCTAAGCCAGTTCGGCGGCGTCCTTAAATATGGCATCCCCGAATTCTGCCTGCCTTCCAAAATCGTGGACCGTGAGATAAACCGTCTCAAGGATATGGGGGTCAATTTCATCAAGGATTGCCTCATAGGCCGGACTCTGAGTTACGGCGACCTCGAGAAGTTAGGTTACAAAGGAATATACATAGCTACGGGTGCCGGGAAACCGCGTTATATGGACATACCCGGCGAGAATCTGCCTGGCGTGATGACCGCCAATGAATATCTCATGCGGCTGAATCTTCTTGAGCCGTCGGTATTCGGGGCCAACGGCGTCGCGTTGACCGGTAAGCGGGTGGCTGTGATAGGTGGCGGCAATACGGCCATAGATGCTGCTCGATGCGCCGTAAGAACCGGCGCCGAAGAAACATATATAGTATATCGCCGCAGTATGGATGAGATGCCGGCACGAAGGGAGGAGATACGTCATGCCCGCGAGGAGGGTATCCGGTTCATGACTCTTCACAATCCGGTGCGTTATATCCCCGACA
>CABUTY010000044.1 GCA_902494595.1 uncultured Porphyromonadaceae bacterium
GCTCTGATCGTCAAGGACAAGATGATTATATCCGACGGCTACAACGGCACACCCTCGGGATTTCCAAACGTATGCGAGACGGAGGAAGGCACCACATTCCCTTACGTGCTCCACGCCGAGGCCAACGCCATAACAAAAGTGGCACGAAGCAACAATTCCAGCGAGGGGAGTACGTTATACATTACGGCCAGTCCCTGCATGGAATGCTCCAAGCTGATCATCCAGGCCGGCATCCGGCGCGTGGTCTTTTCCGACCTTTACCGTATCACCGATGGTCTTGACCTCCTTAAACGTGCCGGTATCGAGATTGTTCACCTTCCCCTCGTTCCGGAGGAGAGCAGGTAATTGATTGATGAAAAAAAGAAATCCAAGTTATGTATTGCTCCCCCTGTTCATGTCGCTGGGCATAATAGGGGGTATCTTCATAGGCAGATATTCGAGCACAAGCCATCTCAGCCCCGAAGAGGAGAAGCTGCGGGCTGTGCTGGGCCTTATCCAGCAGCAGTATGTGGATGAGATTGATGTCGACAGCCTTATCGAGAAATCGATTCCCGACCTGTTGGCATCGCTCGACCCGCATTCGGCATATATCGACAAAGAGGGACTCTCCCTGGCCAACGATGACCTCGAAGGCTCTTTCGGCGGCATCGGCGTATCGTTCCAGGTGCTCAACGACACCGTCGACGTTATAGAGGTGGTGGCCGGAGGTCCTTCTGAGCAGATAGGCCTTCTTCCCGGCGACCAGATTCTCGAGGCCGACGTCAAGTAGCTCTCCGTGGCGAAGATAAGCACCGAGGAGGTTTTCGGAACGCTTCGCGGGAAGGAGGGTTCCAAGGTGAAGGTGACGGTAAAGCGGCGCAATGCCCGCAAGCCGCTCTTCTTCGACATTACCCGCGGACAGATTCCTCAGAACAGCGTGGACGCCACATATATGATGGCGAACGACATAGGTTATGTGCGCGTGAGCAAGTTCGCCCGCACCACGTATGCCGAGTTCTTCACCGCCCTGAGCAATCTGCGCCGGGAGGGAGCACGTAAGTTTATCGTTGACCTTCGCGGCAACAGCGGCGGATTCATGGACCAGGCGATATATATGGCCAATGAGTTCCTGCCTGAAGGGCGCATGATAGTATATACCAAGGGACGCACGGCAGAGAACGAGATGGGCGCGACCAGCGACGGCACCGGCCAATTTCAGGATGTGCCTGTCACGGTGCTTGTCAACGAATTTTCGGCCTCTGCGTCGGAAATCTTCGCCGGAGCAATCCAGGACAATGACCGCGGTCTGGTGATAGGGCGCCGGAGCTTCGGGAAAGGTCTCGTGCAGAACCAGATCGCGCTGCCCGACAGCTCGGCTATTCGCCTTACCGTGGCCCGCTATTACACTCCTTCCGGTCGTTGCATTCAGAAGGAATACAAACGCGGGAAGGATGGACATTACGACCTCGACATCGCCGACAGATACTCGCATGGTGAGTTCTACTCGCGCGACAGCATAAAACTCGACAAGTCGAAGATTTTCCATACGGTCAATGGCCGTGAGGTTTACGGCGGCGGCGGCATCATGCCAGATGTCTTCGTGCCCGAGGATACCACCGGCATATCTTCCTACTTTATCGAGGTATCCAACCGTGGACTCATCAACAGTTTCGCCCAGCAGATGGCCGACACTTACCGCCCCATGCTCGGCAAGCAGAAGACCCTGAAGCAGGTGGAGAAGACAATACCCCGCGACAACGCGCTCCTCAATGCCTTCGTGAACTATTCCGCCGGCAAAGGTGTGCCCGCCAGATGGTATTATGTCAACCAATCGCGAGCTTTGTTGTTAAATCAATTGAAGGCACTGATAACGCGCAACCTTATCGGCTACGAAGGGATGATCCGTGTGCTCAATTCCCGCGACAATGCCGTGGATGCCGCTGTCAAGGCCCTTGATAACAATGAGTCGCCGGTGAATATCACTAAACCGACCAAAACAAAGAAATGATGGAAAAGAATGATATACGCAGGAAAATAAAGGCGTTGCGCACAATGATGCTCGACATCGAGAAGGCGCAGGCCGCCGAAGAAGTGTTCGCAAGGCTGGAGAATACCGCCGCATTCATGCTCGCCGAAAAAATCCTGATGTATCATTCCTTGCCCGACGAACTCCCCACAAGGCGTTTCCTCGCCAAGTGGAAGGAACGCAAGCATTTCTATCTGCCGCGTGTCAACGGCGTGAATCTTGACATACTTCCTTATGACGAGAGCAAGCTCGAGTTGGGCTCTTTCCATATCGAGGAACCCAGCGGTAACCATACTGTGGATGCCGCAGACATAGAGATGGTGGTGGTACCTGCAGTGGCTTACGATGCCAGAGGGAACCGCCTCGGTCGAGGCAAGGGTTTTTACGACAGATTCCTTGCATCCACCCCCGCCGTAAAGGTCGGTGTGGGCTACGACTTCCAGCTCCTTGACGAGATTCCTGCCGAACCACACGACGTCCCCATGGACATCGTAATTACCCAGAAGTCGACTATCATTCTGAAGACGCCTGAAATCCATAAGAAAAAACATCGGAACTCATGATTCAGGTCTGATAAAATTTTATTTGGCATTCTGATGCAAACTAAGTAAATTTGCATGGGGATGCCAAAATTTTTTTGTATCGGCATGAAACTTTCCGGCAGTCCCTGCGACTAATATACGGGAGGGCTCCCCAAACCGGAGAAGAGGATATGAAGAAGGGGACCTGAAAATGAGAATAAACCTAAATTAAAACATATGATAAAACAACTGCTTGCAATGACCGTAATCTCAGTGATGGGACTCAGTGCGCAGGCTCAGACACAGGGGGATGCCATGCCGAATCCGGCAATCCCGCTGAGCTCTGAAGTGCGTCATGGAGTGCTCCCTAACGGACTGAACTATTACATCATGCACAATGAGGAACCCAAAAACCGCGTGAACTTCTATATCGCGCAGAAAGTAGGCTCCACTCTCGAGAATCAGGATCAGTTAGGCCTCGCCCATTTTCTTGAGCATATGGCCTTCAACGGCACCAAGCATTATCCCGGCAAGAACATGCTCAACTACCTGCAGTCGAAGGGTATACGCTTTGGCGCCGACATCAACGCCTACACCGGCTTTGACGAGACCGTCTACAACATCAATAACGTTCCGGCAAATGACCAGGCTCTGATGGACAGCGTTCTCCTCGTGCTCAGCGACTGGAGCGGCTCCATTCTCCTTGAAGAGGATGAAATAAACTCGGAACGCGGCGTGATAGAGGAGGAATGGCGCAGCCGTAGCGGTGCTCAGTCACGAATGTTCGACGCTATTCTCCCTATAATCTACAAGGAATACCAGTATCAGCAGATGCCTATCGGTAAAATGGAGATAGTACGTAACTTCCCGCCGAAGGCTATTCGCGACTATTATCACAAGTGGTATCGTCCTGACCAGCAGGGTATCGTGATTGTCGGCGACATGGATGTGGATGCCATGGAGGCTAAAGTCAAGGACCTTTTCGCCAAAATACCCATGCCCGAGAATGCCGCTCCGCGTGAGTATCCTGTTGTCAGCGACAACGATAAGCCCATCTTCGCTCAGTTCGCCGACAAGGAGATGCCTTACGCCATGATTACCGTCGCATTCAAGTCTGACCAGATTCCCACAGACATGAGAAATACAGTCATGGCTTACATGCAGGAAAATGTGCTCCAGGCTCTCATCGAGACGATGATCAACAACCGTCTTAAGGAGTTTTCAAAAAAGCCCGAATGCGATTATGCTTTTGCCAGCGTGTCGTTCGGCAACTACTTCATCTCCAAGACCAAGGCTGCCTTCGATGTGACCATCATAGCCAAGAACGAGATAAAGGCCGCTTATGAGGATGCTCTGGCCATCGTGGCACAGGCCTGCAAGGCCGGTTTCATGCAGTCGGAACTCGTAAGAGCCCGCGATGAAATCCTCGCCAACTACGAGAAGGCATACAATGAGCGCAAGTCGACCAAAAACGACGACATTGCTCGTAAGATTATCCGCACCTTCATCGACAACGTGCCTTATCCCGGCGCAGAGAAGGAGTTCGAAATCATGAAGCAGACGCTCATGATGATACCGGTACAGGCCGTAAACCAGCCTGCCGCCAAATTGCTTACTCCCAATAATCAGGTGATTGTGGTTGCACGTCCCGAGAAAGAGGGTATGCAGATAATTGCCGAGGATGTTGTGGTAGGCGACATCCAGAGGATTCTCAATGCCGAGTACCAGGCTTATGTGGATGAGGAACTTCCTGCAAGCCTCATTGCCAAGGCTCCCGCTGCAGGCAAGATTGTCAAGGAAACCAAGGGCAAGTTCGAGACCACCGAGTTCACACTCAGCAATGGCGTGAAAGTGGTGGTGAAACCCACCGATTTCCAGAACGACGAAATTCTCATGACGGCTTTCCGCCGTGAGGGCAAAGAGGCTTATACTCAGGCTGACGCCGCTAATGTCAACGTCATTTCCGATGCCGTGGCCGACAGCCGTCTCGGTCAGTACAAACGCTCGACAATCGACAAGTACCTCGCCGGCAAGAAAATAAAGCTCAACTATAATATCGACGACTACACCACTACTCTCAAGGGTGAATCTACGGTCAAGGATTTCCGCGACATGATGGAGATGACTTACCTCACATTCACCGATCTTCAGGCCGACGAGGAGGCTTTCCAGGCCGACAGGGAGCAGTCGATTTCTATCCTCTCCACGCAGGAGAAGAACCCGGCTTTCATCTTCCAGCAGCGCCTCAGCCAGGCTCGCGCTTGCAATAATCCTCTCTTCTTCAACGTGCCGACATCCAAGATGTATCAGGATGCCGACTATGCAAAGATGCTCCAGATGGCCAAGAAGAGCATGGCGAATGCTGCCGACTTCACTTTCGTATTCGTGGGAAATGTAAATATCGACTCTCTCAAGCCGATGCTTGAGAAATATGTTGCATCCCTTCCTTACGCAAAGAAAACTTCTGATGTGAAGGTTGTCACTTCCAGGCCTTTCGCCACCGGTGTGGTCAACGATCATTTCGACATAAAGATGGAGAATCCCTCGAGCCAGGTGTTCGTGATCAGCAATGGCCAGAACATCCCCTTCAATATCTCCAACTATGTGAACGCCAACGCGCTGGGAGATGTGATGTCTATCGTCTACACCGCAAGTCTGCGCGAAGAGGAGGGCGGTACATACAGCCCTTACGCCTTCAGCAGCCTCAGCCCCTGGTCGGGTCGCTGGCAGATGGGATTCTGGTTCCAGACCAACAGTGATATACAGAACAAGCTAATTACACGTGCCAAGAAGGAACTCAACGACGTAATCGCCAACGGCGCTAAGGCCGAGGACTTCAGCAAAGTCAGGGAAGCCATGAAGAAACAGTTTGAAATCAAGGAGCGTTCCAACAAGTTCTGGAATGAGAATCTTGTGAACTACTGTGCCGGCTACGATGTGATCACCGGACGTGGCGAGGCTATCGATGCCATGACCCTCGACGGTTTCAATGCTTTCATCAAGAAGATGGATGTCAACAAGAATGTGCTCGACTTCGTGATGACCGGCGTGAAATAATCCACTCCAGCATTCGCAAATCATAAAAGCGGCTCCCCATTCATGATCGGGGAGCCGCTTTCAATGTATCACTGACGTGGCGTAATCTTATCTGCTCATCACAGGTCCGTCGTCCATCGGTATGGTTTGTCTCTTCATCGGTCGGTCCTGACGCTCTCGCTGGGCCTTGGCGTTTATCTTGGACTTACCGGGTCCCGGATTCGTCAGATAACTCTGCTCCAGAAATTCTATATACTGGTCGGCCGTAAGTATGGAACGTATCTCCTGAAGATGCTGCCGCTTAATCTCCATAGCCTGTTTGCGGGTAGCCTGACGTAATGAGTCGGTGCATTCCCTGCGGTCTTTGCGAGAGTCGTTGTACAGCGTCTGCTTCTCGGCGCGGTATTTCTCATTGCTTTGCTGCAGCCTCGCTTTCTGGTCAGCATTGAGTCCGAGACCATCGAAGATGCATCTTCCCTGACAGCAACCGGTGCTGTCGCTGCGCATCTCTATACGATACCCCCGCTTGTCCTGCTTGCCATTGTTCTTGCGTGCCATGCATGGTGCCGTGGTCATTATCATCGCCAGCATGGCCATGCCTATCATCTTTGCTTTCATGTGCTTCTTGTATTTATTCTGTGTTTATATTTTTTTTCTTATTTCGGTCATCAGTTATCCCTATGACATTTATTACCTCCGTCGGTTTATCCCATTGACAATTATTAACATCCATCGTCGTACTCACGTATCTTTGGCGGTATGAGGATAATTGGTTAAATTTGTGCCGCAAAAAAGAGTCGTGTAAGAGGTATTATGGAAATATTATTGCTGGGTATAGGCCGTACGGCCATGAGATTTATCGAAGAGGGCATCAGGGAATATGAAGGCCGTCTTAACCGTTATATCCGTTTCCGGCATGAATGGCTCCGAGATATAAAGGGTGGAGGACAGCTCCCTGAAGACAAGCAAAAAGAACTCGAAGGGGATATGCTCCTCACGAAAATTCTCCCTTCCGACTCCGTTGTGCTTCTCGACGAAAAAGGCCGCGAGTTCACTTCCCGCGAGTTTGCCGAATGGTCTTCACGTCAGATGGCTTCCGGTCTGAAAAGACTTGTATTCATAATCGGTGGCCCTTATGGATTCTCGGAGGCCGTTTACAAGAGAGCCAATGCAAAGATATCCCTCAGCCGCATGACTTTCAACCATGAAATGGTGCGCCTTTTCTTTATCGAACAGTTATACCGCGCGCAGACTATCCTTCGCGGCGAACCATATCATCACGACTGACCATGACCACATCCCGGCTCCGAATTCTGATAGATGACTGGAAAAATCATTCCTGGCTTCACAGCCTCGACTTCAGTTGCCCGGATGCGATTCTCGCAGAAGCTCTGGATGAATTCCTTTACGACTATATCCGCTGGTTTCCCGGCAGAGAAGAGGTTGATGAAGACATGCTGTGTCTTGTTCCGCAGCTCATTCCGGTGCTTACATATAGAATAGCCCGACGTCTCTATCTTGCCCGGAGCGAAGAGAAAGCCTCGACATCGGCCGATGCATTCTCTCTGCTTGGAAGGCATATCGGGCAAATTGAGATTTACTATTCCAGCCAGATTGGTCGAGGTTTTAAAATCAACCATGGCTCGGGCACTGTGATAGGAGCGAGATGCAGAATAGGGGAGAACTGCCTGATTCATCAGAACTGCACACTTGGCGATAGAAACGGAGGCCGTCCATCTGTCGGCGAAAATGTGACAATCTACGCCGGCGCCATGATTCTCGGCGACATCTCCATCGGCAGCAACACCATCATAGGCGCCAATTCCGTGGTCCTTGATTCCTGCCCTCCCGGCTCCATCCTCATCGGCTCCCCAGCTAAGCCCCGCCCTTAATATCAGCCTATCCCCGCTCTTACCCATCAGCTCAATTCCCGCCCTTTGCTCCTCAGCTCAATTCCCGCCTTTAATCCTGGAGTTAAATCCCTCAATATCAGCCTAATCCTTTTTAGGATGCTGTGCTGAAGGCGCAAGCCCGAAGTTATCCGGCCAAGCCTCTCTTCTGCATCTTGGAAATTTTTTTTATCCCCGTTACTTATTTATTTGGATTTCAAATAATATTTCCATAATTTTGTTTCAAATTTAAATAACAGAAAAAATCATGCACCAGAATAATACCAGCGGCATAAACATTGTCATAATGTGCATTGTCGCCTGTCTATCCATGACATTTGTCAATGCACAAGCCTACCAGATATCCGATATCATCAGCTTCGAAAATCTTGATTTCCCTGTCAATTCCAACCCTGCCGCTTCTGATGCCTTCCTCGACGGCAAAATCACACCTACCGCCTGTCGGCTCGGTGACTACAGTTCTGTCCCGACCCCCTCGCTGATCGCTTCCGGCACCGAATACGGCATCCGAAAAATGAACCTCCATAACGGCAACATATTATTCCAACAGAAAAATCTTACAGGCTCTAACGAACAGAACAGCGTAATATATACCTTGAATAATCCTCATAAGCTCAAATCGATAGCAGTGATGGGAATCAGTGATACC
>CABUTY010000045.1 GCA_902494595.1 uncultured Porphyromonadaceae bacterium
CGCAAGGAAGGCTTCATGACCCGCGACGCCCGCGAAGTGGAACGCAAGAAACCGGGTCAGCCAAAAGCTCGCAAACGCTTCCAGTTCTCCAAACGTTAATATTTTTGCCACGGATTTTCCCTGTCAGGGATTATTCCAAAGCTCGTGTTTAGTATCTAAACCGCGGAGATGGCATCGTTCCCTACCCCGTGGTTGTCACAACAAAGAACGTAAACAATACAAAGAAAAGAATGGCAACACCCACATTCGACCAGCTTGTAGAAGCCGGATGTCACTTCGGTCACCTCAAGCGCAAATGGAATCCGGCCATGGCTCCCTATATCTTCATGGAGCGCAACGGTATCCACATCATCGACCTCTATAAGACAGCAGCCAAGATCGAGGAGGCTTCCAACGCACTTCGCCAGATGGCCAAGAGCGGCAAGAAGGTACTCTTCGTAGCCACCAAGAAGCAGGCCAAAGAGGCAATCTCCGACAAAGCCAAGGCTATCGGAATGCCTTTCGAAATCGAGCGGTGGCCCGGCGGCATGCTCACCAACTTCCCCACAATCCGCAAGGCCGTCAAGAAGATGACCACCATCGACAAGATGACCAAGGATGGCACGTTCGACAACCTGTCGAAGCGCGAGAAGCTGCAGATTACCCGTCAGCGCGCCAAACTGGAGAAGAACCTTGGCAGCATCGCCGACCTTAACCGTCTGCCGTCAGCCCTGTTTGTTGTCGATGTCATGAAGGAGCATATCGCCGTGGCCGAGGCCAAACGTCTGGGTATTCCCGTATTCGGTATTGTCGACACGAACTCTAACCCTGAGGACATAGACTTCGTGATCCCCGCCAACGATGATGCTTCGAAGAGCATCGAGGTAATCCTCGACGCCGTATGCAGCGCGATGGCCGAGGGTCTGGAGGAGCGCAAGGTAGAGAAGCTCGACGCCGCCGAGAAAGACCAGGAGAACGAAGAGGCACCCGCCGCCAACAAGCGTCGCCGCGTACGCCGCAACGATCTCCCCAAGAACGACCAGCAGCCTGTGGCCCAGGCCGCTCCCGAAGCAGCCGAGGAAAACAATGCCGAAGCAGCCGAGTAATTTTTAGAGTATAATCAACACACCCGAAAGCCGGGCCCTCTGGCTCCGGCTTTCTTTAATATAAGACCATTATGGCAGTAAGCATAGAAGATATCAAGAAGCTGCGCAATCTTACAGGCGCAGGCATGATGGACTGCAAGAACGCGTTGGCAGAGACCAACGGCGACATAGAGGCATCCATCGAGATCATACGCAAGAAGGGTCAGGCAGTTGCCGCCAAGCGTGAGGACAGGAACGCCGCCGAGGGTTGCGTGCTTGCAGGCACCAACGGCGACTTCGCCGCCATCATCGCCCTGAAATGCGAGACGGACTTCGTGGCAAAGAACGAGTCGTTCCGCGCCCTGACGAAGAAAATCCTCGACTGCGCTCTGGCAGCCAAGGCCAAGAGCCTCGACGAGGTAAAGGCCCTGCAGTACGACGGCCGCACCATCGAGGAGCACGTCACCGACGAAATCGGCAAGACGGGCGAGAAGATGGAGCTCGGCGACTATGAGTGGATAGAGGCTCCCAGCGTATGCAGCTACGAGCACCTCGGCAACAAGCTCGCCACCATCGTGGGCTTCAACGTAGCCGGCGTATCCACGGAAATAGGCAAGGAGGTAGCCATGCAGGTTGCCGCCATGAACCCCGTGTCGGTAAGCCGCAACGATGTTCCCAAGGAGATTGTGGACCGTGAACTTGAGATTGCCGTGGAGAAGACCAAGGAGGAGCAGATTCGCAAGGCTTCCGAGGTAGCCCTCAAGAAGGCAGGTCTCAACCCGAACCACTTCGACTCCGAGGAGCACATCGAGTCGAACATCACCAAGGGCTGGATTACCGCCGAGGATGCCGAGAAGGGCCGCCAGATCATGAAGGAGGCTGCCGAGGCCAAGGCTGCAAACCTCCCCGAGCAGATGATCCAGAACATCGCCAACGGCCGTCTGAACAAGTTCTTTAAGGAGAGCGTGCTCCTGGAGCAGGAATATCACCGCGACGCCAAGAAGACCGTGCAGGAGTACCTCAACGGCGAGCAGAAAGGACTTACCGTGGTAAGCTTCTGCCGCGTGAATCTCAACGCCGACTGATTGTCATATCTCATCATAAACGGAAAGCGCTTCATTCGAGGCGCTTTCTTTTTTTGGCTGGCGGGATTTGACGGGGATTTACCGCGAGCTTCCGCTCGCGGCACAGCGGCTGAAGCGGCGACTGGGGCGGCGGCTGGGATGCTCTATTTGATTGCGGGCTCAGCGGACGGGGAAGGGCGGGTCGATGAAGAATATTTTTTCGGTGGCGCGGGTGATGGCGGTGTATGCCCAGCGGTAGAAGTCGTCGTCGAGGGCGTCGGGGTCGATGCCGGCCATGTCGATATATACGTGTCGCCACTGGCCGCCTTGCGCCTTGTGGCACGTGACGCAATAGGCGTACTTGGCCTGGAGGGCATTGTAATAGGGACTGTTGAGCACGGCAGCCCATTTCTCGGAGAAGACGCCTTCAGCTTCGTTGGCGATGATGCGGCCGAAGCGTTCCATCTCCTCGCGGGGCAGCGCCGGCCCCTTGGCCATAAGACTGCGGAGCATCAGCAGCGCGTTCACCAGACGTCCGTTGCCGAAGTCGAGCTCCACCTCCGTGAAATATCTGCCATAGGCCTTCTCGGTACTTCCCGTCCATGTCACCTCGGCCATGTCGCCGTTGGCTATCAGTCCACCCTTGTTGCCCTGCTGCCGGCCCCAGAAATAATCGTTTTTGGCAATCACTATGCGGTCGCCGCGTTCCAGCGGCTCCTCGGCATAGAACACCATGGAGCGTATGGCCTTGTTGAACTCGTTTGCGCGCCAGTTGGCGCGGGTTATGATGATGGTGTCGTCGCGTCCCACGGCGGCATACGAGTCGGCGAGCACATCGGGGAGGTCACGCCCCGAGACCACATTGACATCGTCGTAGCCCTCGGCGTCGATATGCGGGTCTATGCGATGCTCGGGATGGAGGAGCCAGTGGCGCAGCATGGTGGCGTTGTGTATGATGCCGCTGTCGAGACCTTGCCGCATAGGAATCTCGAGGACGTGACAGCATGGTTTCAGGCCCATGGCGGCGAGACGTTCCGGGCGCATGGCATTAGCCTGACGTTGACCCACGGGGGGAAGCTGCGCCTCGTCGCCCATCATGAGGATGCGGCAGCCGGGAGAGGAATATACATGCCTCACGAGCTGATTGAGGAGCGATGAGGGGTTGTTGGCGCCCGCGTCGGCAATCATGGAAGCCTCGTCGACCACGAAAAGGGTGTCGCGGAGCTGGTTGGGAGCTGTCACATACCTCGCGCCAGAGGGGTCGGCGGGGTCGGGACGGAATAGGCGGCGGTGAATGGTGCCGGCAGGGTGTGCGGAGAGACCGGAGGCCACCTGTGCGCCGCGACCCGTGGGCGACAGCACCACAACACGCCGCTTCATGCTCTCCAGGGCCTTCACCAACGCCCCGACGAGCGAAGTCTTGCCCGTGCCGGCATACCCGTTGAGCACGAAGATACCTGCCGGATCTTCAGAGGCCACAAACCTCGACATGGCCCCCAATGCCTCTTCCTGCTCCGGCAGCGGATCGAACGGCAACGCCATCAGCGCACGTCTGTAGATTTCATTTTCCATCCCCGTATATGAAATAACTTTAAATCAGTCCAAAAAATGGTAATTGCATACCTATGGATTGAGAAAAATTTAGTAATTTTGCGTTTTGAAAGAGAGAGGGAACCGAAAGAAGGGATTCCCACCCCAAAGTTAGGCATTTTTTGTCAAACCTACCCAAAGAAAACGCCGCAAACCCGTCGGCGCAAGGAAGAAAAAATCAAAACAAAGAGATATAAACTATCAACAAGATGAAAATTGAGAAAGTAATCGGTCGCGAGATCCTTGACTCGCGCGGCAATCCCACAGTAGAAGTAGACGTATACCTTGAGAGCGGCGTAATGGGCCGCGCAGCCGTACCTTCGGGCGCATCGACGGGTGTGAACGAGGCACTTGAGCTCCGCGACAACGACCCAAAGCGCTACATGGGCAAGGGCGTTACGAAGGCAGTAGCCAACGTGAACGGCCCGATTGCCGAGGCTCTTATAGGCCACAGCGCCCTCGACCAGATAGGCGTTGACGAGCTGATGATCAAGCTCGACGGCACTCCTACGAAGTCGAACCTTGGCGCCAACGCCATCCTGGGCGTATCTCTGGCAGTAGCCAAGGCTGCCGCCAACTACCTCGACATGCCTCTCTACCGCTACATCGGCGGCTGCGACACGTACGTACTCCCCGTGCCGATGATGAACATCATCAACGGCGGCGCACACAGCGACGCTCCCATATGCTTCCAGGAGTTCATGATCCGTCCTGTAGGCGCATGCTGCTTCAAGGAGGGTATCCGCATGGGCACAGAGGTGTTCCATCACCTTAAGAAGGTGCTGAAGGGACGCGGTCTGAGCACGGCAGTCGGCGACGAGGGTGGCTTCGCCCCCAACCTCAACGGCACCGAGGATGCTCTCGACGTGATCATCTCCGCCATCGTTGACGCAGGCTACGAGCCCGGCAAGGATGTGACCATCGGTCTCGACGTGGCCAGCTCCGAGTTCTACAAGGATGGTATCTATGACTATACCTGGAAGCAGGGTCCCGACGCTCCCAAACGCACCCGCGAGGAGCAGGTGAAGTTCCTTGAGGAACTCATCAACAAGTATCCTATCGACTCTATCGAGGATGGCATGGCCGAGAACGACTGGGAGGGCTGGAAGATGCTCACCGACGCCATCGGCAGCAAGTGCCAGCTGGTAGGCGATGACCTCTTCGTGACCAACGTGAAATATCTGGAGCGCGGTATCGAGGAGGGTTGCGCCAACTCTATCCTGGTCAAAGTCAACCAGATCGGTTCGCTGACGGAGACGTTGCGCGCCGTACAGATGGCACAGCGCAACAACTACACGGCCGTGATTTCTCACCGTTCGGGCGAGACCGAGGACAGCACCATCGCCGACATCGCCGTGGCTATGAACGCCGGCCAGATCAAGACGGGTAGCGCCAGCCGCTCCGACCGTATGGCCAAGTACAACCAGCTCCTCCGCATCGAAGAGGAACTCGGCAGCCGCGCCGTTTACGGATACAAGAAGATTGCCCGCAAGTAATCGGCGGCTCTGATCAGCCACACAGGGAAGGCACCTCCGGTGCTTTCCCTATTTTTTATCGGGATTTATCGGGTTTAATCGGGTTTAAACGAGATTAATCTCGAGATGGAGCGACATGAACAGGATTTTTTCTGATTTTATTTGCGCGGGTTGATTATTCTTCGTAATTTTGCATCATTGCAACTTTTATAGGCATTAGCCTAAGACAGCAAAAACTGAACATAATACTTAATACAGCAATAATTACATTAACTCATGAAAAAGATTCTTGTAATAAGTGCGGCGACCGCTATGTTGGGGATGATGTCGTGCAGCAAGGAGGAGATGCCGATGCCCGGTGGCAACGGCAACATCAACTTCACCGTGACCATTCCCGGGAATATGGGCACCCGTGCCTTCGAGAGCGGTCTGGTGGCCAACGACCTCCAGATGGCGGTTTACGACGCCGCTACCGGCGACCTCGTAGTGGTTCCCGCAGAACAGAAATTCAGCGACACTCCCGAAGGCTCGCTGACAACCAACGTATCCATAAACCTTGCCTCGGGACGCAGCTATAAGATAGCTTTCTTCGCTCAGAACAAGGCTTCCAACGGCTATACCTTCAGTCCTGACAATAAGACCATCACGGTGAACTATGCCAATATGGCCACCAACTACAACACCGAGGTCTTCGACTGCTTCTACACTCTTTATGAGACGGGCGAAGTGACGGGCGCCCTTTCCGACAATATCGAGCTCACCCGTCCGGTGGCACAGGTAAACTGGGGAACCTCCGACCTTGCCGACGCTGTTGTCACCGACAAGAATGCCTACGGCGAGAATGCCGCCAGTCTGGTGACGAAGGTCAGCACGAAAGCCTACACCACGTTCGACATGCTGACAAGCGATGTCACCGGCGAGGCCACGGATGTGACGTTCCCCTATCTGGCACGCCCCGACGCTTCAGCCGACTATCCTGTAGAGCCTACCAAATACAAGTATGTGTCGATGCAGTATCTTCTGGTGCCTGCCAAGTCGTCGGTACTCGACATAACGCTCGAGGCCTCCAACAGCGCAAGCGCCACCAAGGCTATGGCCACGGTAACGGTGGCCAACGCTCCGGTACAGGCCAACTACCGCACCAACATCTACGGCGCACTCCTGACCAACCCCTACGACTTCACGGTTACCAAGAACAAGGAATGGGGCGGCAACAACAACTGGCCCGTAGTTCCTACGGAAATCAAGACAAACGAGGAGCTTATCACTGCCCTTCAGAATGGCGGCAACTTCATCATCCCGGAAGATGCCGACGTAAGCATGCCCACGATTTCCGAGACAGTGAAAATCGACAAGCCGACCAAGCTGCAGGTTGAAGGCAAGATGACTCTGCCCGTACTTCACGACGGCACAGTCAACGAGCGCAACCTGAAAGTTGTGACCGTCAACAGCAACCTGTTCCTGACCGGCGGCGGTACTATTGAAGCTGACGGCGGCGACATGATGTTCAACGTCAACTACAATAACGGCCAGCTTGACATCGACGGCGTAAACATCAAATATACCTGTACGAGCAATTCCAACCGTGCCGTGATCAATACAGGCAAGAAACCTACCACCGTCAAGAACAGCACCATCACCGCCAACTGCATGGCCGTCAGACACAACAGCTCCGGCAAGCTCACGATGGATAACTGCATACTCAACGTGAACCGGAAAGATGCCAGCGACACAGGCATGTGGGAAGCTCTCTTCTCGAGAGGCAACATCAACCTGACAGGCGTTACAATCAACAGTCAGGTACGTGGTCTGGAAATCACCGCCAGCATGGACACTCCCTTTGAGGCCATGCTCAAAGATTGCGATTTCTATGCCGAAAGTGAACGTGTGCTGTATGTTGAATCGGCATGGACTGAAGGTTCCAAGCTGACAATCGACGGCGGCAAGTATTCCTGCAAGAAAACAGAATGGACATACGACAGATATGGCTATCCCGTAAGTCCTATCACCTTCGACAACAACAAGAGCGGAAAGAAATTCGACTGCAACATCATCTCGGGCGACTTCGTGACGCAGCCTTACGGCTTTTTGAGCGGCACATGGCCCGACTGGACTATTGACGATGTGTCGGTTTACCTCGCACCCGGCTCGGAATGGGAAGCTATCGACGTAACAACGCCTCACGTATACAAGTGGCGTGCTGTGAAGAAATAATACCGGCTACGCCGGCCTGAATTTAAAGAAACGCCCGCACGGGCGTTTCTTTTTTGTAGGCAGCAAGGGCGACGGGCAGGGGTAACGCGAACTTCCGTTCGCGTCACGGCAGCTCATTAATTTAAGAATCGAATCTTATATTTTAAAAATATTTATTAACTTTGTCGGGGAATGAAGCTGTATAGAGCGTGCTCTGAAGCTTTTAAGGCAGGTTCTATAAATTGAAGTCGTTTCGACTAATTTTTATGGTAAGATTTATTAATATTCTGGAGCAGATTTGGCCGGTTTATGAGGGAGCAACCTCTCGGTTGGTGCCGATTAAAGCGGCCGAAGATGCCCAGAATATTGATAAAGATTGCCATAAAGTGAGCTTTTTTATGATTTATTATTAAACGTAAATTAGTCGAAACAACTTCAATGGCTTGGGATGATTTTGGGGTTAAATTTGAGGGATTTTCAACGTTGAAGAGGGAGTTTAGCGAGCTAAACGACCGATGATA
>CABUTY010000046.1 GCA_902494595.1 uncultured Porphyromonadaceae bacterium
AATCCCGACCAGGGCAAGGTTACCGTCAAGTCGCCGCGCTTCACACGCGAGATGCTCCTGACGCTCAAGCCCGATCCCAGCGGTATCAACGGCATCGGCACCGACGACAACGTCGTGGAGACACGCTACTTCACACTCGACGGCCTTGAGATTGCCGAGCCGACCCCCGGCCAGGTAGTGATAGAACGCGCCCTCCTCACCGACGGCACCGTCCGCGTCCGCAAAGTCAGAAAGTAATAACTCGACAACCGGCCGAAAACCCGGGTCTACCGACCCGCCGAAAACCGACCGCCAAAATTCAGGGATGCTCCTTCCGGGGCATCCCTTTTTCCTATCGGAAGGAGTTGATGGCGGAGGCGACGCGGAGGGCGTCGGCGGGGGTCATGGCCGACGACATGGGCAGCGACAGCTCTGTGGCGTGGATGCGGTCGGTCACAGGTAGCGTCAGGGTGTTGTACTCCTTGTAACATTCCTGTCGGTGGGGAGGTATAGGATAATGTATGAGGGTATGTATGCCCTGTTCCAGCAATCGGCTCTGCAGCCGGTCGCGGCTCCCGCAACGCAACGGGTAGATATGGAACACGTTGCCTCCCTCCGTACCGAAACAGGGAAGCGTCACCAGCGGATTGCATATCTCTTCCTGATAGATGCGGGCAATCCTTATCCGCCGGGCATTATCCTCGTCGAGATGCCGAAGCTTCACATCCAGCACGGCAGCCTGAAGCTCGTCGAGTCGGGAGTTGAGTCCCTTGTAACGGAACACGTATTTTTTTTCGGAGCCGTAATTGGCGAGCATCCTTATGGTGTCGGCCAGCTCGGTGTCGTCGGTGGTCACAGCTCCGCCGTCGCCGAGGGCGCCAAGGTTCTTGCCGGGATAGAAGCTGTGGCCGGCGGCGACACCTAAAGAGCCGGTGCGGCGTCCCTGATACAGACAGCCGTGAGCCTGGGCATTGTCTTCCACAATCATCAGCCCGTGACGGCGGCATACATCCTCAATGGCAGGCGTATATGCGCACAGGCCGTAGAGATGCACGAGGAGCACGGCACGCGTGCGCGGCGTCAGCGCCTTCTCGATGAGCGAGGCGTCAAGCTGCATAGTTTCCTCGTCGGGCTCCACGAACACCGGAACGAGACCATTGTCGCTGACGGCCAGCACCGATGCCACAAATGTGTTGGCCGGCACTATCACCTCGTCGCCCGGCTGAAGCCTCCCCAGCTCCAGCATTGCCCTGAATATCAGCCGCAACGCATCAAGTCCGTTACCCGTGCCTATCGCCTCCCGTACGCCGATATATCCGGCATAATTACGCTCGAAACGCTCCACGGCCTTTCCCTGGATATACCACCCCGATTCCACTACATCCCTTACCGCCGACGCTATCTCCGCGCCGTGAAGGGCCGTGACAGCCCCAAGGTCAAGAAAGGGTATCTCCCGGTTATCTTCTATCATCGTCAACACCTTTGAACGTCAGGAAATCGGGATACTCGTAGATGTAATCGTCTATGTCGTAATGCTGCGAGGCGAGTACGAGGCCGACAGCCCCAGAGGAGAAATCATCGAGTGTACGCCAATAGCCGGGGGGTATGTAGAGACCGAGCCAGGGATGGTTCAGAAAGAAGGAACGACGTGTGCGCCCGTCGTCGAGAGTGACCGTAAAACTGCCGGCAACCGCCACTATCAGCTGCTCCAGAGTCTTGTGGGCATGCCCTCCGCGACTCTCTCCTCCCGGGACATCATAGATATAATAGACACGCTTGATGTCGAACGGCACATGACCCTTTCCTTCGATAAACGACAGATTGCCGCGAGGGTCGTGAATCTTGGGCAATTCTATGATGTGGGGGATTGACATTCCTTAATGTTGAATTTTGAATGTTGAATTTTTAATCATCAGTGGGCGTCGAGCCAGTTCAGGGCGGTACCGCAGCTGGCGGTTAGGGGCACGCTCCCGCTGTAGGCTCCTTCCATAAGCCTCTCCACAAGCTCCTGCATCACCGGCAATTCCTCGGGAACCACGTTGAAGTTCAGTTCGTCGTGGATCTGCATGATCATCGTCGATTTCAGCTTGCGCCGCCGCATCTCGTTGAAGATGTCGATCATGGACTTCTTGATGACGTCGGCGGCGGTTCCCTGGAGAGGAGCGTTCACAGCATTCCTTTCAGCGAAGCCGCGCACGGTGGGGTTCTTGCTGTTGATGTCGGGGAGCTGGCGGCGACGCCCCATGCGCGTCTCCACATACCCGCGTTCACGCGCCTGCTCCACGCTATCCGACTGATATTTGCGCACCGTCGGGAACGTGGCGTAATAATTATCGATAATCTCCTTGGCCTCGGCGCGTGGTATGCCCAGACGCGTGGAGAGTCCAAAGGGACTTATGCCGTAGAGGATGCCGAAGTTGGCCGTCTTGGCGCTGCGACGTTCCGTGGCGGTGACCTCCGATACATCCTTGTGGTAGATTTTTGCCGCCGTGATGGCATGAATGTCCTTGCCGTGGCGGAAGGCGTCGGTCATGATGGGGTCATGGCTGAAATCGGCCATGAGGCGCAGCTCTATCTGCGAATAGTCGGCGCTCATGAAGAGGCATCCCTCGTCGGCGATGAATGCGCGGCGAATACCGCGGCCCTCCTCCTCACGAACTGGTATGTTCTGTAGATTGGGTGCCGTGGAGGAGATGCGGCCCGTGGCCGTGACCGTCTGGTTGTAGTTGGTATGCACCTTCCCGGTCTGCGGGTTTATGGCCGCCGGCAATGCCTGCAGGTAAGTGGTCAGCAGCTTCTTCATGGCGCGGTAACGCATGATGGCTCCGACAACAGGATGTTTGGGCACAAGCTTCTCCAGCACATCCTCGGCGGTGGAATATTGTCCTGTCTTGGTTTTCTTGGCTTTGGGATCAAGCATCAGCACATCGAAGAGCACCTCGCCCACCTTTGCCGGCGAACCGATATTGAACTCCATGCCGGCCATTTCGTAAATCTCCTTTTCAAGAGCGGCGAGGCGCGTCTGCATATCTTCGGCGGCATTGTCGAGGGCCTTTATGTCGATTCTGACACCGGCGCTCTCCATGGCGGCGAGCACGGGCACGAGAGGGAGTTCCAGGCCGGTGAGCAGAGGCTGCATGCCAGCCTCGGTGACGGTATCGTCGAGAGGCTGGCGGAGCTGCAGGGTAAGGTCGGCGCATTCGCAGGCCCACGGCATGAGCACATCCGGCGACAACGCGCCGACCGACGCTGTCTTGCCTGCGCGACGCCCCCCCGTCTTCGCAAGCCCCGGCTGGGCACTCGCCTCCACACCCAGGTAGGTGGCCGACAGACTCTCCAGATCGTGACGCATCTCCGGCTGCAGCAGATAGTGGGCAAGACCGATATCGTAGAAGTTTACCAGCGCATCGGCGCCGTCGTTGCGGTGACGTGACGCCACAACCATGTTGCGCTTCGTCTCGCCGCTGACTTTCTCAATATCCGGGTCGGCCATGATGTCGAGCACCAGGGCCCTTCCTTCGTCATAGCCGGCAGGTATGTAGAAAGCCTTTCCGGGGGCGGTGGCTATGGCAGTGCCGCGCCATATGGCCGACATGTCGTTCTCGCCGTCGGCTATCATGAATAGACCTATGCGGCCAATCCCTTCGAGCTGACGGCTCAGCTCGCCGAGAACGGCGCCGTTGTCGGCAAGGCGGTAATCATTGTCGCGTTCCGACACTTTGGCAAGCGGGGCGGCAGGCTCCTCCGCGTCGGCGCCAAAGTCGTCGAACAGAGAGGTGGGGAATCCCGAGGTGGCCGCCGGGCGTGGCTGCGTCGAATCTATGCGGCGCATAACCCTGTCGGACAACGTCTTGAACTCCAGCTCCCTGAATATGGCCTGCAGCTTTCCCTTGTCTTCCTCACGCCTCTCGAGGTCGGAGGGTACAACGCCCACCGGTACATCCGTGCGTATCGTGGCAAGGAATTTGGAGAACTCTATCTGGCGGATATTCTCCGTGATTTTTTTCTGCAGGGCACCTTTCAGACTGTCGGTATTGGCCAGGAGGTTCTCCACGCTGCCGAAGTCGTTGATGAGTTTTACCGCCGTTTTCTCGCCGACACCGGGACAGCCGGGGATATTGTCGATTTTGTCGCCCATGAGAGCGAGGAGGTCGATTATCTGTCGCGTGTTCTGCAGGCCGTATCGCGCGCATACCTCCTCTGGGCCGCGAAGCTCGAAATCCTGACCACGGTACGAGGGCTTATATTGGTAGACGTGCGGCGTGACAAGCTGCCCGAAGTCCTTGTCGGGACTCATCATGTAGACGGTATATCCCTCCGCCTCGGCCATCCGCGACAGCGTGCCTATCACGTCGTCGGCCTCGTAACCCTCTACCTCCACCAACGGTATCCGGTAGGCCTTCACTATCTCCTTGATGAAGGGCACCGACAGCTTTATGTCCTCGGGGGTGGAGGCCCGTTCCGACTTGTATTCCTCGCTGGCTTCGTTGCGGAAAGTGGGACCGGGAGGGTCGAAACATACGGCCATGTGCGTGGGCCGCTCCTTGCGTATGATTTCCTCCAGAGTGTTGACGAATCCGAAAATCGCCGACGTGTTGAAACCTGCCTGCGTGATCCGGGGCATCCGTATCAGGGCGTAGTAGGCACGGAATATCAGCGCATAGGCATCCAGAAGAAACAGCCGCTTTTCAGTATTTTTGTCGTCGGACATAGCGGGGAATAGTGATAAGTGATAACGATAAAAGATAAATCTTTGAAGGGTTATTTAGCCACGGAGGTTATTTCTTTACCGGAGAGGAGATACGTCTGACGGCGCAGGTACTGTCCGAGGGCTTCGTAGTCTTTGCCGAACTCGAGTTGTTTCTCCACGCTTACGGGCTCTCCGATGGTGACGCGCAGCGGTTTGTTGCGCTTGCGGAAAAGTTCGCGTGCCAGACAGAGCGTGCGCAGAAGTATGCTGTGATGCCCGAAGAAGTTGAACATCCTCGAATTGGTGCCGTGGAAATAAATGGGAATCACTGGCACTTTGGCTTTGGAGATGATCTGGAGTACGGTGGGTTGCCATTGGCGGTCGACGATGATACCCTCCTTGTCGGTTTTGCCTATTGCGCCGGCGGGGAAGAACCCTACAGGCATACCTTCGCGGAGCATCCTTATGGCCTCCCTGACGCCGGCCACCGACACGCGTCGCTTCTCCGGGTCGGCCGACGCCCCCTGGTCGACGGCTATGAAGTTGGGTCGCATCGCCGACAGCTGGTTGAGGATCATGTTGACCATCACCTTGAACTCAGGCCGTACCCTCGTGACCAGGTATATGAGCACAATGCCGTCGAGCTGTCCGAAGGGATGGTTGCTGACGGTGATGAAGGCCCCGGTCTTGAAGCGTTCCAAAATCTCAAGGTTGTCGACATGCAGGTCTACCTTGAACTCATCCTCGACGAGGTGCTTGACGAACTCGGGCCCCGGAGTCATGCTCCAGCGGCCATGCACGCGGTTCACCTCGTCAATCTCGAAAAGCTTCATGAGCCGCTTCACGAGACGCGGATGCTTCGCGGCCGGCGGATATACCCGCTTGATGTCGGCCATTGTAATCACATCCGGCCTTACCTCTATATCGGGATACTGGTCGAAGACATATACCTCTTCGCCATCTTTATTCAGTTTTTTCTGCATCATTGCGGGTATTCTGGTTCTTGCCTTTGCGGCTGATTCCGAGATAATCGAGAGAGCGCAATATGTATGCGTCGAGGCGCGTTTCGCGGAACACGAAGTTGCGCTGCAGCAGGAAATTCCATGCCAGGGAAACGACGAGCGATACCGACAGACGGGCCACGAGGAAGATGGCGTCGTCGCCCAGTCCCATGATTGTCTTGAGCCACGTCCACTCACGCATCAGATAATAAACGATCTGGGTTCCGAAACTGTTGAGGAGCAGGGAGCCTACCCATACGAAAAGGAACTTGGTGAGAGCTGCACGCCATGCCACGCCCTCGGCATGGAAGGTGAAACGGTAATTGATCACGCAGTTGAGGATACCGCCCACAAAGGCACCTATGGCCGTAGACAGCCAGGGCGTGAAGTCAAGGAAGGCAAACACCACAAACGACACCAGCATGTCGATCCAGCCACATATCTGCGAGGAAGCGCCGGACCTCAGAAGGGTGAAGAGAAATCCGTCGCTATGCAGAAACTTGTCGCGCATTTGCGCCAGTCGGTGTGATGACATAGGCCTTGTCGTTACGTGGCTGCCGGTGTTGCGTGGTTACTTATTTCCCTGTTTTTTCGGAGGGTCTATCCTGGCGAGGTAACGCAGGTCGGCGGCAAGCTGACAGATGTAGATGGTGAAGAGGATGATGGCCACCACAGCGCCTATGCAGTCGAACACGGTCCAGAACGTCTCGCCGATGTTGAAGCCCACACCCGACCAGGGAGTATACATGCACAGTATAAACACGGCTATGATTATGAGCCTGACCTCGGTAGGACCCAGCTTGCCGTATGTTAGCCGGAATTTGTCCATCACAATTGTGGAGAGGTATGTGTAGATTGACAGGCAGAGGTATCCGGCGAGAATGAACATGGCAATCGAGAGCTTCATCACGGGCGCCAGACCCAGACCAATGCAGAAGAGGCAAGTGGTGAGCGCGTCGAGGGAATGGTCAATGAAAAAGCCATATTTGGGGCGCTGGGTGTTGCGCACACGCGCCACGGTGCCGTCAAGGCTGTCGCCGTACCAGTTGAGAACAAGGCAGAACGAGGCCGCCCACAGATAGTATACATTGCTGTTGGAAAGCCAGCAGAACAGGGCGTAGAGCACTGCCGCCGCCACACCGAAATAGGTCAGCATGTCTGACGTGACCCATGAAGGCTGCCGGTTACCAAGCCATATCAGCAATTCCTTTTCCTTAGCATTCAGCAAGGAGGTCTGCAGCCTTTCCGATTTCTCTTTTCCCATAATATCTTTCTTAATCCATTTGTTTATCGGCAATCCGATTAGTTTATCGGCAATTCATTTGCTTACCGGCGCGGGAGCACACAAGCCTCCGCACTATTAAAACGCCGCCAAAAGGAAATTTAACGTAAAATTACAATTTTTTTTCCAATCCGCAATAACCGACCCTTATATACCTGCCGCTTCCGCGCAATCACTGCGCCTTACCTGTTCCTTTCCGTGATACCAGAGGGGCGGTGATTTTTTTGTCGGGGAAAAGATTGGAGAGGTATTTTTCGTTGAAGGTCTGGAGGATTTTCCAGAACACGGGGACGAATGTGGGGCCGAGGAGGGCGTTGAGCGACATGCCGAACACGATGGCCGTGCCGAGGTAAATGCGGCTGTTGGCACCGGCACCGCTGGCGAACATCATCGGCAACACGCCGAATATGAAGGCCAGGGCTGTCATCATGATAGGACGCAGTCGTATCTCTCCGGCCTGCCGGGCCGCCTTGCCGATATCCATGCCTCCCTTGCGGAAGTCCATGGCATACTCCACAATCAGAATGGCATTCTTCGCCGACATGCCCAACAGGAGTATGAGACCTATCTGGGTATATATGCTTATGCTCTGCCCCATGCATATGCAACCGAGCAGGGTTCCCATCACCGCCACAGGCATTGCCAGCACCACGGCCAAGGGGTCAGTCCAGCTCTCATACTGCGCGGCAAGCACCAGCAGTGTCATGATGATGGCGAAGATGAAAACTATCGACACCGTTGTTCCGGCCTGTGTCTCCTGATAGGCCTCGCCCGTCCACGCATACCCGAAATTCTTGCCCAATGTATTGTCGGTGAGTTCCTCCATGGCCTTGATGCCGTCGGAAGAGCTGACCCCCTTTGCGGGGTTGGCGGTGAGCGCCAGACTGCCGTACATGTTGTAACGGTTTACCGACGGCTCGCCCATGGTCTCCTGC
>CABUTY010000047.1 GCA_902494595.1 uncultured Porphyromonadaceae bacterium
ACCTGCGACCTTTGGGTTATGAGCCCAACGAGCTACCACTGCTCCACCCCGCGATGTTTGCGAGCACAAAATTACTGCTAAAATATTTCACATGCAAATTATGCCCGCAAATATTTGATTATTTAACTTTCTTTAAGAATTGACGCACCAGATCCGTTACCGTCGGCACGTTGTAGCCGAATTTTTCCTCCAGCACCTTTGCCGGTGCGGATGCACCGAAGCGCTCCATACCTTTGACTTCGTACTCCCCGTGCAGCACTGGCCACAATGTCACCGGCAGCCCGCTGGTAAGTCCGAACTGCGGCACTCCCTCGGGAATCACGCTGTCACGATACTCCTTGCTCTGGTCGAGGAAGAGGCCTATGGAGGGCACCGACACCACGCGGGCATTTACTCCATCCTTCTCCAGTTCTTCGGCAGTATGGTAAAGGAGAGCCACGTCGCTGCCGTTGGCTACCAACGTGACATCGGGATGCTGCGACCCTTCTCTTACAACATAACCTCCCTTTTCAGCTTTCATGGCTTCACGACGCCTGTCATCGCCCGGAAGGTCCTCAAGGTTCTGCCGTGAGAATATCAGCACGCTGGGACGGTGCTTCTCCTCCATGGCCACCTTATAGGCTGCGATGGTCTCCGCAGAATCCGCAGGTCGCATCACAATCATGGAACGTCGCCCGTCGAAATTGCGCACCATCTCCATGAGTCGTATCTGCGCTTCCTGCTCTATGGGTTCATGGGTGGGACCATCCTCGCCGACGCGGAACGAGTCATGGCTGTAGATGAATTTCACCGGCAGCTTCATGAGGGCGGCCATACGTATGGCCGGCTTCATATAGTCGCTGAACACGAAGAATGTGGCACAAGCCGTGAATATGCCCCCATGGAGGGCTATGCCGTTCATTATGCACGCCATGGTCAGCTCAGACACTCCGCTCTGCAGGAATGCTCCGCTGAAATCGCCACGCATGAATGCATGGGTCTTCTTGAGGAAGCCGTCGGTCTTGTCGCTGTTGGCAAGGTCAGCGCTCGACACTATCATATTGCCCACATGCTCGGCGAGGTAACCCAATACATTCGCGGATGCGGCACGCGTTGCCATGCCCGGTTTCAGCTCTATGGCATCCCAGTCGAGCTTCGGAAGCTCCATACATCTGTACTCCTTGAGCATACGCGCTTTCTCCGGATTCTCGAGAGCCCATTTGTCGAACTCTCTGCGGCGCTGAGCCACTTTCTCGCGGAGCACTTCGGCACGACGGGCATAAAGCTCGCGAACCTCTTCGCGGATTACCCAGGGGTTTTCGGGGTCGCCACCATAATTGCGGACGGTTGCGGCGATGTCGGCGCCTGCAGCCGACAATGGCTGGCCATGTGTATTGACGGCCCCCTCGAGAGAGGTGCCGTCGGCCTTCAGCACACCCTGAGCCATGATGGTACGGCCTATTATCAATGTCGGTCTGTTCTCCTCCTTGCGGGCCACCTCCAGGGCGTCATAAATGGCCGAGGGGTCGCTGCCGTCAACCTCCAGGACATTCCAGTTCCAGGCACGGTATTTGGCGGCGACATCCTCGGTATCGACAGCTGCCACCTTCGTACTGAGCTGAACGCCGTTGGAATCATAGAACATGATGAGATTGTTCAGGCCGAGGGTGCCTGCAATGCGTCCGGCACCCTGCGAAATCTCTTCCTGGATGCCGCCATCAGAGATGAAGGCATAAGTCTTGTGGGCCACGACATCGCCGAAGCGGGCCTGCAGGAATCTCTCGGCAATTGCCGAGCCTACGGCCATGACATGACCTTGTCCCAGAGGTCCCGAAGTGTTCTCTACTCCATGTGCCACATCCGCCTCTGGATGTCCGGGAGTGTCGCTGCCCCACTGACGGAACTGACGGAGGTCGTCCATGCTGTATTTTCCTGCCAACGCCAGTACGCCGTAAAGCATCGGCGACATATGGCCCGGGTCAAGGAAGAACCTGTCGCGGGCAAACCATGACGCATCGTCAGGGTCGTATTCCAGCACCGACGAATAGAGCACATTGATGAAATCAGCGGCCCCGAGGGCACCGCCCGGATGTCCCGACTTCGATTTCTCGACCATTTCCGTGATAAGTACACGGATATTGTTGCCGGCCGAACGCATTATCTCTTCATTCATATAATTGTGATTATATAAGCTGTTCCTGAGTCACATCCTCGATACCTACGGGTATATCCTTGTTGACATTGATGCATCCCCAAATGGCATAGAGGAAGATATAACCGAGGGCGCCGATAAGGAGCCAGTATGAGTTCATGTAACCGGAGCTGTTGGCGACAAGCTGCTGCAAGAGAGGAATGATACCGCCGCCCACTACCATCATCATGAACAGTCCGGAGGCCTGCGCGGTATATTTTCCAAGGCCATCAACAGCAAGATTGAAGATATTTCCCCACATCACAGATGTGCACAGACCCGCAAGCACAAGCAGCAATGCCGATACCGGAACACCTGACTCGCTGGTGGCCATCGACACAAGATCGCGGGGCTGACGTGTGGACGGATTCCCCTGCGCATCCTTGATAACATACTTGGTATATACCTGGCCATCCGTGGCCTTTACGGTAACGGGAACGGTATAAGCCATCACCTTGTCGCTCGAAGGATTGCCGATAAAGTCGGTTATTCCCTCGGCAGGCATTCCGGCGTCAGAAAGCTGTCGGGTAATGCTTGCTTCCTTGTCGTAGATCACTTTCGGCACGGCGATACGGTTTTCGCGACTTATGAAAATGGCAGCGCCCAAAAGAATTATGGCCACTCCTGTGACAGAGACAAGCTGGGCGCGCGTAGACACTCTCCCGGATATGGCGCCGCTGACAGTACGGCCTACGAGCATCAGCAACCAATAGAGAGCCACGACAGCGCCAGCGATTGCCGAGGCGTCACCCAGCACACCGGCTCCCGTGGCCTTCTGATCCGACAGGTAGAAGTTGAGAGTGCCCGGTATACCAACTTCTATGCCGACATAGAAGAAAATGGCCACGATACCAAGAACGGTGTGACGGAAACTCAACGCGCTGTGGGAGTGTCTCACCTTTTTCTTTGCGCCATGGGCGAGTTCCGGCTCCGGAATCTTGACAAAGGATATGATTATGAATGCGCACAGGAAAATACCCATGGCAATCCAAAGAAGAATAGCCACGTCGCTCATCTGCGAATAGCGGGTAAGCTGACCTATGAGAGCGCCTACGAAGAAGGGAGTCAGAGTAGCGGCCAACGAGTTAAGAGCACCTCCCGTCTGGATAAGCTGGTTGCCGCGGTTGCCGCCGCCACCCAGTAGATTAAGCATCGGATTCACCACCGTGTTGAGCATACATACGCAGAAGCCGCATATGAACGCGCCTATGAGGTATATGATAAAGCTTACCGTCACGCCGAAAGTCTTCTGTACTGTCACCTCCATGCCGTCGATATTGTCCTTGACAGCCACGGCCGACTCATATACGGTGCTCTCGGCACCTATAACGCTTGACAGCCACTGCACAAACAGACCTACGACACCGATGGCCATGGCCCACAGTGCCGTTTTCTTATACCCTATGCGGGCAAGCATCTTGCCCGCAGGTATACCCATAAACAGATATGCCAGGAAATTCATCATGTTGCCGAGCATACCCAGGAAGGAGTTCCCTTCAAACTGATATCCCCAGATTGTGCCGATCGGGGCGGCGAGATTGGTGACGAACGCCACCATTGCAAACAAGAAGAACATGGCGATAATCGCCACTTTTGCGCCTCCCGTGTTCTGAGGGGAAGCCGTTTTTGTAATTGCCATTGATTAGATTTTTATTTCTGAAATGAGTTTTTCATAAGATATTCAATATTGACGGGGGCCGAAAATGGCGGTGCCTATTCTCACCATGTTTGAGCCATGCTCCACAGCCGACGGCCAGTCGCCGCTCATGCCCATCGACAGTATGTCGAAACCACGAAGGTCCGGGCAAAGAGCCTTTATATCTCTGTAAATTTTGTGGATGGCGGAGAAATCTTCATTCACTCTGTCGGTGTCGTCGGTATTCGAGGCCATACCCATCAGTCCGCAGATATGCACGGCTTTAAGCTGTTCGAAGCGCCGGTTACGGAAATATTCCATGATTTCCTCTGGATAGAAGCCGAATTTGGTCTCCTCCCGGGCCACATGCACCTGAAGAAGCACACGTGTTACCGTTCCGGCCCGCTCCGACTCTTTATCTATGAGGTCGAGAAGCCTTTCGGAGTCGACACTTTCTATCAGGGAGGTTTTGCCGATGAGCTGTCGCACCTTATTGGTCTGCAGGTGACCTATGAAATGCCATTCGACATCATCAGGGAGCAAAGGGGCTTTTGCAAGGAGTTCCTGCACACGGCTTTCGCCGAAACGGCGCTGGCCGGCATCATAGGCCTGTCGTACCGCCGCCGCATCATGAAACTTTGACACAGCCACAAGACTCACACCTTCCGGCAACGCCGCCAACACCCGACTTATATGGTCTGCTATGGTGTTCATTCCTTTACACTGAGATTGGCCGTAAAGACGTCCATTATCATGGTCTCGGCCACCGAAGCTATCTCGAAATCCGACAACGTTCCCGCCATCCCCTCCTTGAAGTTGGCAACGGCACTGTCGAAGTCAGACGCCTGTACAAGAATCTGGCTCATTGTCTTCTTCTCAGCTCCAGTCTTCTCGTCAAGAGTGACGAAATTGACCTTGACAAGATACCAGCGGTCGCCACCCTCCTTGAAGAATACCTCCGCAATACGCGTCTTTTTCTCCGACGATATCGAATATTCGCCGCTGATGAACGGCTTCATCTCGTCAATAATGCGGGCCTCTGCCTCCGTGAATGTAAGTGCATCCACCAGATAAGGCTCGTTGACTTTCTTTACCATGCCGTTCTCGGCTATCTTTTCATATCTTACCTTGCATTCAAACCAAAGTGCCATATTCGTTATTGTCTAAGATTGATTCTGCAAATTTACCGAATTTTCCTCAATTAACCAATTCATATCCGTAATATGGACTTAGCCGAAACTCGCCCCCTTATAAAATATGTAAAATTAGATTTGCGAAACCGCGATAAAATTGTTTAATTTGCATATTGATAATTGTATTCCAACAGGAACTGCTATGGCAAACGACAATGAATTCATCCGATTCGACTGGGCTGTGAAACATATGCTTCGCGACAAGTCGAATTTCAGCATCCTCGAAGGTCTTATTTCCGTGCTTCTGGGCGAGAGCATCACTATAGTGGAGATATTGGAGAGTGAATCGAACCAGGTGTCAAGGTCCGACAAATTCAACCGTGTGGATGTCAAGGCCAAGAACAGCAAGGGACACATCATCATCGTGGAAGTGCAACTCACCCGCCAGCTGAATTATCTCGAAAGAATCCTTTACGGCGTATCCAAAGCGATAGTGGAACACCTGAACCTCGGCGACAGCTATGACAAAGTGAAGAAAGTCTATTCCATAAGCATTCTATACTGCGACATGGGCAAGGGCGACGACTATGTATACCATGGCACCACCGAGTTTCGCGGCATGCATACCGGCAACACTCTTCTCATCAACTCCCGCGACAGGGAGGTGCTGGAAATGACAAGTCCGTCGAAAATCATGCCCGAGTTCTATATCATCCGCGTCAATCAGTTCAGCAAGATTCCGGAAAACTATCTTGACGAATGGGTCAACTATCTCAAGACGGGTCAGGTAAAGGAAGGGAGCCGCGCTCCCGGTCTTCCGGAAGTACGCAAAAAATTGAAAGTGCTCAACATGACCGCCCAGGAGCGCCGCGACTATGACGCACATATCGATGCCCTGCGTACCCAGAACGACGTATTGGCCTCCTATCGGATAGAAGGCCTGGAAGAGGGGCGAGTAATGGGACTGATGGAAGGACGAGCGCAAGGTCTTTTGGAAGGTCGCGCGGAAGGACGCGCGGAACAAGCTATGGATATAGCCCGCAAGATGCGTGACGCCGGCATGGAGCCTGACCAGATCCGCAGTATCACCGGAATCGATATCGAACAAGGTTGAACTACTATGCGTTTCATGACAAATCACAAAAATCAGTTTGAACAGATTCATTGAAATAACTTATAAATCAACATAACCACTGTAAACATGGAAGACCTGAGCTCACTTGTGGACTGGTCGCGTCTGCAATTCGCCTTGACGGCAATATATCACTGGCTCTTTGTGCCTCTCACGCTTGGCTTATCGGTAATCGTGGCCATTATGGAGTCGATATACCTTAAAAGCGGCAATACCAAGTGGCTTCATGCCACAAAATTCTGGATGACCCTTTTCGGCATCAATTTCGCCATAGGCGTCGCCACAGGTCTGATTCTGGAATTTGAGTTCGGCACCAACTGGAGCAACTATTCCTGGTTTGTTGGCGACATCTTCGGTGCGCCTCTCGCAATAGAGGGATTGCTCGCCTTCTTCCTGGAAGCCACGTTCGGCGCCGTGATGTTCTTCGGCTGGAACAAGGTAAGTCCACGCTTCCATCTTGTCTCCACATGGCTTACCGCCATAGGGGCAAGCATATCGGCATTGTGGATACTCGTGGCCAACGCATGGATGCAGCTTCCCGTAGGCATGGAGTTCGACCCCGACCAGATGCGCAATGTGATGACCGACTTCTGGGCTCTCTTCTCGCCCATAGCCCTCAACAAGTTTTTCCACGCCGTATTCAGCGGATGGGCTCTTGCCGGTGTGTTCGTGATAGGCGTCAGCTCCTATTTCCTGCTGAAGAAACGCAACCGCGACTTTGCCGTGATGTCGATGAAAGTGGGGGCATGGACAGGACTTGCCGGCATGCTGCTCACCATGTGGACGGGCGACGGCTCCGCCGTGCAGGTGGCTCGCCACCAGCCCATGAAGCTCGCTGCGATGGAAGGTCTTTATCATGGCCATAACGGCCAGGGATTCACCATCATAGGCATTGTGAACCCCGACAAGGAATGGAACGACGACAAGCCGGAATACAACGGCCATATCGCCGTGCCTTACGTTCTTTCGGTACTTGCCAACCATGACCCCAAATCATTCGTGCCCGGTGTGACCGACATTGTCAACGGAGTAAGTCTCGATGCCAACGGCGATACCATCAACACAGTATCCTACAGTGAGCGCATCAGCATGGGCCTCGCGGCCCGCCAGGCTCTCGCCGACTATGGCGCCGCCCGTAACGCCAAGGATTCCGTCGCAATGGCCGCCGCCCTCAAGACTTTCCGCGACAATTACAAATATTTCGGTTATGCCTACTTCACCGATGTCAAGGAAGCCATCCCCCCGATAGGTCTCACATTCACCACCTTCCGAATCATGGTATACCTCGGAGGTTATTTCCTGCTCTTTTACGTAGTGACACTCCTTCTCATATACCGCAAGAATCTAATCGACCGTTCAAGATGGTTCTATTGGGTGGCCATGCTGAGCGTTCCCCTGATGTGGGTATGCTCCGAAGCCGGTTGGTGTGTAGCCGAAGTGGGTCGTCAGCCCTGGACTATTCAGGACCTTCTGCCTACAAAGGCCGCCATCTCCGACATCCCCACAAGTTCCGTGGTGGTGACTTTCTGGATGTTCGCCGCAGTATTCACCCTGCTCCTCGCCGCCGAGGTCAGCATCATGGTGAAATACATTGATAAAAAATCCAGAACGAGTATGCTCGCTCCCGAATCATCAACCTATTAAATTCCACAGCCATGACATAAGAAAATCTTCAGGATTATATGTGG
>CABUTY010000048.1 GCA_902494595.1 uncultured Porphyromonadaceae bacterium
ACATATGTTACCGTCCTGTCGTCGACATCGCGCTTGTACACCTTGAAATGTCCCGCGCCCTGTGCGGCCACCTGCGGCAGATGAGTGATTGCCATGACCTGCATATGGCCTCCCATGTCATGCATCATCCTGCCCATCCGCTCGGCTATCTCCCCCGACACTCCGGTATCCACCTCGTCGAAGATGATGGTCGGCATACTCATCCGCTCGGCCATCACCGCCTTTATGCTCAGCATCAGACGTGAAATCTCGCCGCCCGACGCCGTATCGCCTACCGGCTGCAGATCCCCCTGACGGTTGAAACAGCTCAGGAACTCCACATGGTCGCGGCCTGTGGCACCGACTTTCCCCCGCTCCAGCCTAATCTCGAACCTCAGATTGGGAAGTCCCAGCATGCCGGCGGTGTCCGATATGCGTTGCGTAAGAATGGCGGCTCCCTTCTCGCGGCTCTCCGTAAGTCTGTCAGCAAGCCTTTTGAGGGTTTCGGCCTCCTTGCGGGCCTCTTCCTCGAGACCGTGCAGGTCGTCGCCGCCATATGCAATCTCGGCAAGCTGGCCGCGAAGACGCTCATGCATATCCACAAGCTCATCGGCATCGCCCACCTTGAAGCGCTTCACCGCCTCGTAATATGCCGACATCCGCTGCGACAGTTTCTCCAACGCCGCCGGATCCGTGTCTACCGTGGAATTGATGTCCTCCACTGTGTCGGCTATATCCTCAAGCTCCGCCTGGATGAACTGCAGCCGCCCCGGTATGTCGGAATCGCGCGCGTCCTCGCCGAAGAGACCCATGTCGAGCCTGTCGATTATTCCCTTGCTCTCGGCTATCCTGTCGAGAATGCTTCCTTCGCCATTCCCCAAGAGCGCCGACAGCCGGCTGAGATGCTCCTTGATTTCATCGGCGTCGGAAAGCATCTCGTACCTCTTCTCTATCGCCGCGAGTTCGCCGCGACGGGGCTTCAGCCTGTCGAGCTGCTCGCACTGGAAACGCAGAAACTCTTCGTTCTCCCTGTTGCGCGCTATTCCGCGACGTATGCCGTCGATGCGCCGCTTCAGCGTTGCAAACCGCCGGAACGACTCCCGGTATTCACGATATATCTCCTCGTTGTCGGCGAAGATGTCGGTAATTCTCAGCTGTTCGGCATTGTCGGCGAGTCCGGCATTGGAATGCTGCGAATGTATGTATATCAGCCTGGGGCCTATCTCGGCAAGCGTGGCCAGCGTCACGGGGGTGTCGTTGATGAATACCCTCGACCTTCCTTCGCTTATTTCCCGGCGGATGGTGATTTCGTTATGCGGATCTCCTACCTCGTCGCGGTTCTCCATCCATTCGATGCCCTTGGCTTCGAAGATGTCGCGCATGGATATGTCCACATCCTCGAACAGAGCCTCCACACGCGACTTGCGCCCCATGGACACCCGCGAGTCGGCCCGTCCTCCGGCAAGAAGCGACAATGCCCCAAGCATGATGCTCTTGCCCGAACCTGTCTCCCCGGTGATGACCGTAAAGCCACGGCCGAACTCCAGCTCCAGACTCTCTATCAACGCATAATTCCTTATTCCAAGCCGCCTAAGCATCTATATCCTCCTATTATTTTACTTATGTCTTCTGACTTCTGACCTATTATGACTTCTGACTTAAATTCACCTTTTTGGAGGGTTCTTGATATCATTGAGCCGCTGCGACTCGGTAGGATATATGGGCTGCAGCAGGTCGTAGACAGTAGTTCTTTCCGTTTCCGGGGCTTTGCTGTATACATTCACGAGCTCGTCGAGCTTGGAGTCGCGGAATATGGAGAGGGCCACCGACATCGGGGCGACATCGAACACTTTCTTCACCTGTTGCAGCGACTCGGTAATTGCAGCCCTCCCCTTGTCGGGACTGGTGACCATCTCATCGAGTCCTTTGCGGTGGTACTGGTAGAGGAGGTCGCGGATGCCGGCCGTGTTGGTGTCGGTATATGAATTGAGCACGGCGGCGCGGTTGCGGTTGTCGTCGAAAGTACGCCACCCTATCTCGCCGCTGCTCTGCTGATACTGCACGATGCTCTGCGCCCTGTCGAAAAAGCGCTGGCCCCCCTGCGGCGAGAAACTGTCGAAGTCGATGCCGAGAAGCAGATTCGCGTAATAGTCCATAATGGCCGTCAGGTTGTTGTCGGGCTGCTGCGCGTTATATATCACCGGGTCGCCGTCAGCATAGTTGAACTCTATCTTGTTGTCCTTGAAGTTGAACAAGGTGGTGGTATACGTGGCGTTGTACACCGGCCGAATGAGCTGCACCTGCAGGTCGCCCTTCATCCGCTGGCCGTCGTATTCCGAGATGGTGAAGAAAAGACGGCACTCTATTTTCTCGTTGGGTGCCAGCGTATAGTCGCTGAAACGCGTCTCGTTCATGTAGGAGTTGAGACTCTGCTGCAGCGTCTCGAACACGCTTTTGTTGGTACCCTCGATTTTCTGGGAATTGACCTCGACAGTGGCGCGAAACTCCTGTGCCGAAGCACCAAGAGGCAATATCACGCCTGTCATTGCGGCTAATATTGATATTTTGCGTCGTTTATTCATTTGGCCGACAGTGCAGGATTTCATTGACAATATCCGACGCCACTTCCTTCTTGGACTTCAGGGGAAAAGACTTGGCGTCATTGGCAGAGATTACCGTCACTTTGTTGGTATCGCACGCGAAACCGGCGCCGGTATCCTTCAATGTGTTGAGAACGACCATATCGAGGTTCTTATTGCGCAGCTTTGCCTTAGCAGCCTGCACGCCGTCGTCTGTCTCGAGGGCGAAGCCCACGGTGACCTGTCCTTCTTTCTTCAACGCTCCGCATCCTGCCGCTATATCCGGATTCCTCACAAGCCTTATGTCCATTGTCTCCACGCCCTCGCGCTTGATTTTGGCGTCGGCAGTCATGGCGGGCCGATAGTCGGCCACCGCCGCGGCGAACACCGCTATGTCGCAATCGGCGAAGGCCCTGCGTGCCGCCGCATCCATCTCCAGGGCGTTTTCCACATCCACTCGCTTTATACCTGCATGCGACGTGCTGATGCTGACTGGGCCGCTTACCAGCGTAACCTCCGCACCACGTGAGGCGAACTCTTCGGCCAGTGCATAGCCCATCTTGCCGCTGGAGTAATTGCCTATGAACCTCACCGGATCCAGCCGTTCATGTGTAGGCCCGGCTGTGATGAGCACTTTCTTGCCGGCAAGCTCTTTACTGTCATTGAAGAAGTGCAGTATATGGTCGAAAATAACCTCTGGCTCGGCCATTCTTCCCTTGCCCTGCAGTCCGGAAGCCAGTTCGCCGGCCTCGGCCTCCACCATCCTGACTCCGTCAGCTTGCAGCGTGGCAAGGTTACGGCGTGTGGTGGGATGCAGGTACATGTCGAAATCCATCGCCGGAGCTATTATCACGGGTTCCCGCGCCGACAGGTATGTGGTGACCAGCATGTTGTCGGCGATACCGTTGGCCATCTTCCCTATCGTCGATGCCGTGGCCGGAGCTATTACCATAAGGTCGGCCCACAGACCCAGGTCGACATGGCTGTGCCATTCCCCGGTGTTGGCGGTGAAGAACTCGCTCACCACCGGCTTGCGGCTCAGCGACGACAGAGTGACCGGGGTGATGAACTCTTTGGCGGCAGGTGTCATCACCACCTGCACCTCGGCGCCTGCCTTCACAAGCAACCGCAACAGGCTCACGGTCTTGTAGGCAGCTATCCCGCCGCATATTCCCAGCACTATCTTCTTGCCCTGCAACATATCGAATTTATTTCTTGTCGGCCAGCTTCTTGCGCGCCTCGGCATACAGCCGCGTAGCCACATCCTTGGTATTCTTGGGGAAGTCGCCCTGAAGCATCCACGCATAGAACGAGGGCTCCTTGATGAACACGTCAACCACGCTGCGCCCCTTGTGTTTGCCGAAGTTGAACACCGGCACATCCTTATCGTTGAGCACTATTCTGGAGGCGAGGTCCAGACTGCGGCCCGAACCGGAGAAGTCGGCGAGCGCCTGGACATCGTTCTTCAACGTATCGTAGCGGTCGAGCTGGCTCTTAAGCACCTCGTAGGTGGCAAGAGTGTCAGCATGCGCCGTATGCGCATCCTCAAGATTCTTGCCGCAATAGAACTTATATGCCGCCACCAGCGTGCGCTGCTCCATCTTGTGGAAGATGTTCTGCACATCGATGAACCGGCGTCCCTCCATTTCAAAAGGTACTCCCACGCGGTTGAACTCTTCTATGAGGAGAGGTACATCAAACTTGTTGCTGTTGAAACCGGCAATATCGCAGCCCTCGAAAATCTTTGCCAGCGACTTGGCGATCTGGCGGAATGTGGGCTCATCCTTCACATCCTCGTCAGTGATATGGTGGATGGCCGTGCTCGCCTCCGGGATGTGCATCTCCGGATTGACCCTCCGGGACTTGCTCTCTTCATCCCCGCCCGGATATACCTTGATATAGCTCAGCTCCACTATGCGGTCGTGAGTGATGTTGGTACCCGTTGTCTCCAGATCGAAGAATATCAACGGCCGCTCTAAATTCAATTCCATGTTTACGGATTATTAAAGTTGCAGGCTCTTTACCTCTGACTTAATAACTCTGCCTTCTGACCTATCAAATGACCTGCATCGGCATCTGTATCACCACGGTATCCTGGCCGTCGTTCTCGGTAAGCGGGGCATAAACGCCGGGGCGTGCCGGATCCGACAGTTTGAGCTGAATGGTATCGCCGGGGAGGTTGTTGATGATCTCCACCATGAAAGCGCCGTTGAAGCCAATGGTCATGGGATTGCCGTCGTAGTCGCAGTTCACGTTCTCCTGTGCCGACATGCCATAGTCGAGGTCCTGGGCCATGAGCTGCATATTGTTGTCGCCCACGTTGACCACAACCAGGTTGGATGCCTTGTTGGCGAAGAGTGTTACGCGGCGCAGCGCCGTGAGTATCGACGCGCGGTCAACAGTGACCACAAACGGATTCTCGCGGGGTATCACACGCTCATAGTTGGGATAGACACCATTGATGAACATGCATGTCAGCTCATAGTCGCCGAATTCGAAGAGTCCGCTTTTCTCGTTGAAGGAGAGCTTGACATCGGCCATATCCTTGCCTATGAGGCTGCGGAGTATGTTGGCAGCCTTGGGGGCGAGGATAAAGGATGCGCGGAAACCGGGCTGCGCGATGCGACTGATATAACGCACGAGCTTATGGGTGTCGGAGCTGACGAATGTGACGTCGTCCTCATGGATATCCCAGTAGATACCCATCAGCACCGGCCGCAGCGTGTCGGCACTCGCCGCATAGAGGGTATGCTCGATACCCTCCGACACCATCTGAGCCGGAAGTGTCATGGTGGTCACATTCTCGCCCTGCACGGCTATCGGCAACGGATAGTCCTCGCCGGGTATGCCCATAAATTCGAAGTGGCCGTTCAGGAAACGGATATCGATTCGTTTGGTATCATCGTCGACTTCCACAGTGATAGGCTGGTTGGAGACCTCCTTGGTAATTTCAAGCAGACGGCGTGCCGGTATGGCGATTATGCCGTCGCCCTCGCTCTCCGTGACTGCAACCCGCGCTGTAAGACTGTTCTCCTGGTCAGAACCCGTGATGCTCAGTATGTCTCCTTCTACCCGCAACAGAAAATTGTCGAGGATATTCAGCGAATTTTTGGCGTTAATCACCTTGCCAACAGCCTGCAGCTGCTGCTGGAACGCCTTGCCGTCTACATTGAATCTCATATCTTGTATTGCTTTTTTGCTATTTTTCTTTATTAACGCCGACTTGATGGCTCTAAGAAACTGTTTTAATTTATGTGTAAATTTTTATTATACTTTATGAAGCCATGCTTTTAAGAATCTTTTTGGTGCTTACCGCCAGGTTTCGTCGGTCACGATCCCCGCATCGCTCCCTCCTCAACTTGCGGAAATCCCACAAAAATCTTCTCAAAATCATTGGCTCATAAATTTAAACAGTTTCTAAGAGCCTTCCGGAATTATCTCCGGCGCCTTCATCTTCAATCTGCAAATATACAACTTTCTCCACAAAACACAAAGCCCTCCTCCGAGATTGGCTTCATCGAGAGTTCACAGAACTTTAGCCATAGTAATTTTCAGACGTTCACAGAAGCGGCAGATATTCAATATTCAACATTCACAAATTCAAAATTACGCAAACAAGTAGACCCGTCTTCCATCAGGATGTGGTCATAAAGGATGCAGATGTGGCACCGCAGATGCGCCTTTAGGGCCGCATCCTAATTATAGCATCCTTGTTAGGGCTTCGTGACGACCCGCATTAACCTTCTCCTTCCAGTGCGCATCTGAATTCACCACCAGCCGCAACCCAGCCTCTTTCAGCCTTGGCCACAGCCATTCTGCAGGATAGAATCGGTTGCGGCTCTCGAACGCCTTGGTGTTGACCTCCACCAGACAACCGTTGCTCGCGGCATGGCTTATGACATCGTCTACGAGCGACTGATACCAGCCATAGCTCTCGATGTCCGGGTCTACTGCCGACGCGTTGCCGGCAATCTTGTCGAAATGTCCCAGCACCTCGAAACCGCCGAGTTCGAGCATTGTCAGCACCTGCTCATAATACTTCTCCACCACATACCGCAGGTCGTTGCGGAAGCATATCATGAGCGACTTGCGGAAGCGTTCCACGCTGCCGTCGCAGTCGATGCTTATGCCGTCGCGACGAGGCACGAAATGCACCGACCCTATGCGGTAGTCGAGCTGCAGCTCCTGGAAGTAATCGACATGCGGCCCGAAGTCACGGCTTATGAAATCCACCTCCATGCCGCCGAGCACCAGCATACGCCCGGCATACTCCTCACGAAGCTCCGCAATCCGGGCCAGATAGGGCTCCGCATCCTCATAGCGCATATTACACTCCGAATGCACACATATCGGCGCATGAGGCGTCACGCCCCATACCTTGAAGCCCGCCTCACAGGCCGCCCCCACCATCTCATGTACCGGCGCATGTCCGTCGCAGTACTCCGTGTGCGAATGCAGATTATATAATTCTAAATCCTTGACCTTATCAAATAATTCCGTGGTTGTCATTAAGAGCGCGTTCTAAGCAAATTCTTCGGGTACGATATCAGGTTGCCGCTCTTTGAGAGCCTTGGCGAAGAGGAACAAGAAGAGAGCGGCTACAGCGAGGCCCCCGGCCACTGCCGTGGTATAAGAAACGCTCACGCCCATCAGCGGCAACGTCACGAGGCTCAAGCCTTCCTGGGCATAGAGGATATATGTCACGGTGACCGCCGTCATCAGCAACGCCGGCAGCAAGGTGATGACATACAGCTTGCGGCGACGCGCCAGATACATCGTGACAGCCCACAGCGTGAACACCGCCAGCACCTGGTTGCACCATGCGAAATAACGCCACAGCACCTCGTAAGGCATAAGCATTATCACGAAGCAGAGCACAAATATCGGCACGGAAATCATCAGGCGCTTCACCATCTTCTTCTGGCTGAAGCCGAGGAAATCGGCGGCGATAAGTCGAGCCGAGCGCAGGGCGGTGTCGCCCGACGTGATGGGTGCCGCTATCACTCCCAATATGGCGAGGATACCTCCGAAAGCACCGAGCCACGTCTTGGATATGTCGTTCACGAGGATTGCCGGAGAGCCGTTGCCCATATATTCGGCGAGCCCTTCATAACCGCCTGTAAAGGCTATCGCGGCTGCCGCCCATATGAGAGCCACCACCCCTTCGGTGACCATGGCGCCATAGA
>CABUTY010000049.1 GCA_902494595.1 uncultured Porphyromonadaceae bacterium
CTCCGGTCAAAAATATAGATTTCTCCGGTCAAAAATAAGGGTTTCTTCTGTCGGGGAGAAGGGTCAGAGGATTACCTTGGTTGTCTTGCCGTTGGCTACGCGGATGTAGATGCCGTTGGCGGGGTTCTTAACCTCGACGCCCTGCAGGTTGAACCAGCGTGCGTCGCTGTCGGCGTCGACGTCATCAATGCCTGTCATGATGCTGAACTGGAATGTCTCTGTGTTCGACTGTTTGTCGGCGGTCTTGGCGTAGAACTCCAGTTTGCCCTCCTCTGTGCCGCTGAACGCGATGGGTGCGGAGTAGAGGGTGAATCCATCTTCTCCGGCACGGGCTTTCACTTTGTTGACGGGAGACTCATCGGGGTCGTAGCCTTGGCCCTGAGTCTTTTTGTAGTAAATCTGGGCACCGTCGGTGGCGGTGGTCAGGGTGATGGTCAGCGAGCCGCCGTTGGTGTTGTCGTAGCCACCGTACCAGAAACCGTCGTTGCCGGAGTATGCGTAGCTGAGCGGGAAGTCACCGGTGCCGGAGGTGGAAATCTCGGGCACGGGTATCTCGCTATAGTATCCGGCCAGCGAACTGATGACTATTTCTGTGGAAACCTCACCGGCCTCGTAGGTCTTGAGGGTGGTGTTGTCGAAAGTCTTCGACCATGAAGCGGTTATTGTAGCCTTGCCGGGAGTGCGGACTATGATTTCCCCATTCTCATTTACGGTTATGGCATTATCGTTCGACGACTGATAGAGTATCTTGTTTTTCAGAGCCGCAGGCACATTCTGAAGCTCTGGAGCTGTGAAGTCGTTGATGGGAGCCATAACTGTTCCGGCGCTCCACTGGCAGGTAGCCTGGATGAGGTCAGGCTCTACTTCGAAAATTTCGGAATCCGTGGTTGTTACAGCTTTCCAGTTGTCGTTGCCGGCGAATGAAGCCATAAGATAAGACTCGCCCGTCTCAACAGCTTTGATATTCCATGTTCCGGCAGTCTCGTCAAAGAATATCTCAACGGGAGTCACGCTCTCCTCATAGCAGGTAACCGTTATCGTTTTTGCCAAATCTTTGGGAAGATTCGTCTTTAACACGTCGGTATATGTGTCGCCCTGCTTCAACTTGGCGGGTATATTCTGGAATACCAGTGTGGCGGTAGCCTTATTGACATTCAGCGTATAGCTGAGAGACTTCTCTTTATAGTTGTCGGTAGCGGCCACGGTAGCGGTGATGAGGGTAGTACCGGCACCCTTTACGGTTACAAAGCCGTCATTGTCTACAACAGCCACAGTCTCGGCGGAGGAAGAGTAAGACACCTTGCCGTCGCTGTCGGTAATCATCTTGTTGGTGAAAGGCTCAGGATTTACGCTGTAATCTACACTTATCGGGCCTGCGTCGGCAAAGCTCATGATAGGCTCGGCAGGACCGGGGGCGATGGTAGAGTATAGAATTACAGACTTCATGTTGGATGTGTACGTATTGAATGTCACGCTCCGCGTTCCATATTCAGTTCCGGTATTATTCAACGAACATAATATGGGATATGTGCCAAATTTTATGGTAGAAGCTGTATTACTCACATTAATGGCGGCTAATGCTTGTGCATTATTGTCAGCAAGCTTAAGGCTCTTTTCTGCAGAACCATCCAAATACTTGTCTCCAACCTTTAAGTACCATCCATTTGTCCCTGGTTCCAAAGTGAGGTACATTACCTCGGTATCGGTTATATCATAACTGTCCTTTAAGGATGTGGCTGCAAGTAAATCATTCGATAAGGGAATACCTTTGAAACCGCTACCTTTCACAGTATTAGACATGACAAAAGGACCATACTGTGTTTTCCCATATGTGGTGGGAACAAGGAGAAGCACATATTTCCCATTGGTGCTAAGCTGGGAAGTCTTGGTGACTTTGTAATACGTGTCTTGTCCCGGTTCTTTTATAGTGTATGCAGCTTCAGCTACTTCCGAGTTTTCAAGACCTTCTTTAATTGCAATGGCCTTGATGGTCATGGCTTCGTTGACTGTGATAGGAGCGACATACTCCGTGGATGATGCAGAGGGGTTTGTGCCGTCGGTAGTATAGTAGATGGTTGCACCCGCAGTAGATGTGGCAATGCTTACCGTAGTACCGGCTTTTACCGCTCCGGAATCCGGGTTGAAGGTCGGCGTGGCAACAGGAGCTATTGTGTATGCAGCTTCAGCTATTTCTGAGTTTTCAAGTCCTTCTTTTACAGCTATGGCCTTGATAGTCATAGCCTTGTCAATAGCTATGGGAGCCGAGTATGCTGTGGATAATGCAGTAGGGGTTGTGCCGTCGGTGGTATAGTAGATGGTGGCACCTTCTGTGGAGGAGATAGATACTTTAGTGCCGGCTACTACCGCTCCGGCCGCCGGAGTGAAGGTCGGTGTGGAAACTTTGGTTGCAGGCGCGTCTGTGTAATAAAGAGTAATGGATTTAACATATACTCTTTTTGTGGTAGAAGCAAGAGTGATTGATGTGACTTCTATCTGTTTGTCTGCAGGAATATCATAAGTAAAGGTTTCTGCCGTTGTGCCTTTGGATAGAGCATTTGTCGTGTATTTTACAGGTGTTGTCCCTGCTGCGCCGGACAAAGTTGCTTCGACAGTGCAATTAGCATCACTGCCATACTGATTGCAGACCAATACAATCTTTGTGATTTTCTTTTGAGCAGTTGCCGCTAAAGAGAAGGTCAGGCTTCCAGTGCCACCGCTTTTGCCTATACGGACTCCATACTTTTCAGCATAATAACTTGAAGTTACAGCTGTTATCTGTGATATATAACTTGCGGATGCGGCGTCAAATATTGTGGAAGGTTTGGTAGAGGTAGTTATGCCTTGCCCTGAATTTGACCCTGTCTTAAATGTGATAGGAATTTCCGCGGCATTCGCGTTGATGCCGAGGACGAAGATGGCCATGATGGCGATGAACGTCTTCAGCATGAATGTTGGTTGTAGTTTTTGTTTCATATCGTGTTGTTATTGATTGTCGTTATTTGTGCCGCGTGCGGCTTTTTGTTGTCGCATTGACGGACCTACTGCAGTCAGGGCACTCTTTGCCCTATACTTTCGGCGGCAAAATTACGGATTATTTCCTATATACGGAAATTTCCCCCTGACTTTTTTCGACAGGAGAACGGGAGAACAGGAGAGTCAATAGGAATTACCCGACTCTCCCGTTCTCCCGTTCTCCTGTCGAAAAAAAGACGTTCTCCTGTCGAAAAAAAGACGTGCTACTGTCGAAAGGGACTGTTAATCAGGGTCAGAGAGCGATGCGCAACGGTGTGGCTATGGTTTTGTTAAGGTTGCGCGGCGGCAGTAACATCTGCTGAAGGCGTGTCCCTTCAAGTTTGCACGACAAGATTCCTCGAGTAGCTCCGTACAGCAGGCTGCTGAAATGTCGCACCGGCTCCACGGGCATCTCAAACGTATCTCCCTTGACAAATGAGCCGAACGACTCGGCATCCAGCTCGTAGGTAGCTCCCGTCTTTATCTTCATCACCGGCTTCTCTTCAATAGAATACAGCACATCCAGCGTGCAGCTGAGCCGGCGTGTGGCCGCGTCTGCTCCGTAGCCGAACGAGGTTTTTATCTCCATCCGACCCTCTTCCACATTGAGGTTGTCGTCGAAATAGGCGAACTCCAGTGTCCGCAGGTCCAGAAATTTATATGATATGTTCATGCCATCTCTTTTTTTAGTTTTACCGATTCCATGCCTGTCGTGATAAAGGAATCGCGTCCCATGCGGGCTATGGATTTATATCCTTCCGGAATGCCGGGAATGAAAGAATCTTTGGGTATGACCACCTCGTCGACATGGCTTTCCTGATAGCTGATCTGGATCTCAACCTTAAGCTGCATCTCCGATAAATCGGCTTTTTTGCGTTTCGGCGCTATCTCTCTGTCGATGATGTTTATGCCGAGTGCCTTTTCGATTTTGACGAGGGTTTTGAGCTCCATGTTTGATTTGCCGCGCATATACCTGCTCACTATAGAAGGATTTACATCCATCATCCCGGCAAGCTGAAGCTGGTTGATGCCGGCGCGGCGCATGGCGCGGCGCATCTGCATGGCGATGTTGAAGGCCGTGGTCAGAAAGTCGGCATCGGCTATTTCCCTGGCCTCTCGCCGCTTCACCCTCTCATGTTCGGGCCGTGCTATCGCCCGCAGTCTGGCGGCATCAACATGTGTTATCTCATCATTCTTCTTCATGGTCTTCCTCCATATATCCGGCCAGTCCCTTATAGCTCACTATCCCTTCGGATGCGAGAAACCTGCTGACCGATTTCACCCGTTTCTCAAGCTCGGCATGGACTGTCGAGTCTTTGCCTTGACGGTCAAAGGCGGGACTGTCCTGGGTTGATTTCGTTATTTTTATAGCTCCGTAAATTATCAAGTCGCAGTTCGGCTCAATTTCCAAGGCATATATCCGTATCAGTGAATCGTTAAGACCATAGCATTTCAGTCTCAGATATTTCCCGGCATGCCTATTGCTGGTTTCATTCCTGTCATATGGGATGAATATGGCGTCAAGGCTTCGGCATCTGCCAACTGTGATGTCGTGGCAACAGTCCTTGATTGTTTTCTCAATTTTATACGACTGTTGTTGAACCAGGTACATGTACAGATCTGTCTCGGTTTTGTCATATCCATAAGTATCAACAACCCAGTCGCTTATCCGGTCGGTGAAATGGCTGAAATAATTTCCGGTATATTGCTGATTTCTGAAATCCTTGAGTATGCAACGAAAAATATTCTCTTTGTCGCCACCATACCTTACGGCATATAAATTTGGTTCGGATACAGTTTCAATAATCATTGCGAGGAGCTTTTTCTTATCATAACTTTGAATGCTGATTTATTATTGTGGCAATCCCAAAAATAATTGACTTATAAGTCATTTAACCCCACCTAACTCGCTGTGCCGACGGCTGGCGGCGTCGACCCAGCTCGTAAAGGTGGGGTTAACCATGTCTTGCCCCTCCGGGGCAGTTATTCCAAGAAGAGTACCCGACTCTCCTGTTCTCCCGTTCTCCCGTCAAAAATATAGATTTCTTCCGTCAAAAATATAGATTTCTCCGGTCAAAAATAAGAGTTTCTCCTGTCGTGGAGGAGGGTCAGAGGATGACTTTGGTGGCTTTGCCGGCGGCTACGTGGATGAAGATGCCGTTGGAGGGATTCTTCACCTCGACACCCTGCATGTTGTACCAGCGGGCGTTGCTGTCAGCGTCGGCGTCCACACCCTCGATGCCCGACGGTATCGATGCGGTGACGGTGACAACAGCTTCCAGGTCGTTGATGGTACGCGCCGTGATCTGTGCCTGGCCTGCAGCGTGGGCTGTGACCGTACCATTGGCGTCAACCGAGATTATCTCCGGTGCCGAGCTGCTCCATGTCACAGACTTGTCAAAAGCATTCGACGGCGACACCGTGGCCGTAAGGTCAGCAGTATTGCCGACCTCTATATCGGCTGCCGTATTGTCGATTTTCACCGATGTGGGACGCACGCCGATATAGAGCGTGAAAGCGTCGGAGGCATACATGGCATACTGACGGTTGACGGCACGCACACTGTATTTGCCATCGGGGTAGAGGATAGTGGCTCTCGTGCGCGACGTGATGGTGCTCCCGCCAGATACCGACGGAGTATAGTTGCCCAATGTAAACACCTGCCCCGTCTTGACATTCGTGAAGATGAAGGCGACGGGATTCGACACCGACGAGCTGCCCGGATTGGTATATTTCACGGTGATATAGCCGTTATTTCCGGAGATAAGATCGGAGGCCTGCGATATGGAGTTGACCATGATATACGAGCTTACGAGGTCAGGGTCGGAACCGTCGAAGGTCACGAGGCCATTCTTGCCCTTCCTCACGTTGAGAGAGTTGGAGAAGTCGGGCTTCACCATAATGCTCTGGAAGCGGGAGCTGCCGGGGTCTCTGGCAGCAGGCGTGGCCACATATGAACCGGCCGGTACCGCCGAGTCGAACACAGGGCTGAAACCTTTAAGACCGCTTACGCTGGTGCCCGACACTCCCTTGATGGAGTCGGGGGTAGCCTCGGCGAAATATTCGTTGTCCGCCTTGTCGGTAAGCCTGAGAGCCGGTATGTACTTGGTGTATACAGGGGAATAGTTGAATATACCGCGGCTGAAAGCCACCATGTACGACGAAGAGTCGTAGAGGATGTTGTCCATGGCATAGAGAGGGAGGAACATCGCGGAGCCTTCCACGGGCTTCTGAATGCCGACGATGGCATCCTGGCTGGTATTGAACCCGGAACCGTCGCCGGAGCCGCCGGCACCCTGGTTGTCGGGGTCGAGGGCCGTCAGCAGGAAGTAGCCGTCGGACACGCCGCTCCAGCCCCAGTTGATATGATAATAGCCGTCAGACCTATAACCGTCGCAGATGAAGGAGTGGCCCCCTTCTTTCGATTGTCCGCCATAGATCACGGGGCGGCCGGCGGCAAGTTCGCCATAGATGATGTCGTCCCAGTCGGCAGCCGTGTAATAGTCGCGCAGAAGCATTGCCGCCCCCTTGTCGTAGCCCATGTTGTCGCGGAGGAAATAGGGTATCTTCAGCGACAAGGCACCGGAGCCGTAGATGCTGTACGACATGTCGACACCAATGCCGCAGCCATACATCAGCGTGGCCACGGCGTCAGCCTGTGCCGTGCTGTATTTGCCCGAATAGCTGTCGAGCATGTTGGCCCAGTCGAAAGTTGTGGCGCCATAGTCGAATGTCAGCTTCTTGCCGCCATAGGTTATGGAATGCTCGCCGGTACCTTTGACAGGCCAGCGGTGATAGTTGGCCACCTGCGCCGTGGATGTGGCCACGCAGCCGGTGTAAGTCCTTTTGGAGCCGGAGGCGGGGCATAGGTTGTTGTAGGGTGTACCCTGGTCCCAGGTGGTCTTCACGAGGGGAGCTACAGCCTCTCTACCCGCCTTGGGGCCGACAAGGGATGCATCGACGCCGTCGGCAGCCTGGTCGAGCCACCACAGCAGAGCCGGAGGCAGGTCGGCACCATTATAGCCGCTGCCATATCCCAACACGGCAGGCTGGCTGTCGTCGGCCGACAGCACCACGAAGGAATCATCGGCAGCCGTGAACACATAGGCGCCGGCACGCTGCGTCTTCTGACTCGTCACACTACGCTCGAGAGTGTAGGAAGCATTGCGGACCGCATTCTCGCGACGTATTCCGCCATTGGAGCCGTCGAGGTAACGCTGCAACGCCTCCCCGGCGCTCAGCTCCCGGGCTAAGACACTACCCGCACCTGACAACATCGCCCCTGTCAACAGGGGAATCAGTATCCTGTTTTTCATATTCTGAGTTTAAAAATATAGAGTCCCGGACCGATTCCGGACCGGGACTCCTCAATCATATTGCAGTTATTTCACGTAAACCTTAGACGACTTGCCATTCTTCCGCATGATGAAGATGCCGTTGGAAGGCTTGTAGACTCTGAGGCCGTTGATGTCGAAGAATTCGGCATCGTCGGTGCATGTGTCGGCGTCGATGACACCGATACCGCTGGCCACGGCGAGGTTGAGAGCCACATTGCGCGAGAAGTCGCCGGAGGTGGCGGTGAGGAGATGGCGGTTGCCGGGGGTGGCGTTATTCCAGGCGGTCTTGCCGTCGGCATCCACGGTGAAGACGCTGCCGTCCCATGTCA
>CABUTY010000050.1 GCA_902494595.1 uncultured Porphyromonadaceae bacterium
AATAGTGGATGCCTACACTCTCCCATTGTGTGGCCGAATTGTCATAATAGATCGTGAACCCCTCTGCCACGACCCTCATTGCCGGTATCAGCAATGCCAGCAACGCAAAAAGAAATCTTGTCTTCACTGTAGATTTATAAAGGTTGTTGTTTTAATTCCACAAAATTATAAATAAATAAACATATAACCAAACACCGCTGATTCCGCGGATTACAAGAACCGACAAGGCCGCGGACGCTTTAACGTCCACAGCCCTGCATATAAGTTTAAATTTTCGTTGCTTACTTACCTAAGACCTTTGATTTGCCACCTTTGACCTCTATGTAGAGTCCGTCGGAGGGAGCAGCTTCGAGTCTGCGGCCCTGCAGGTCGTAATACGATGCATCGGCATCCACACCGTCGGCTGCTACTCCGTCAATACCGGAAAGTGTCCAGAAGCTGTTGTCGTAGGATGTCATCATCGCTTCGCGGTCGAGAGTATAGGATATCGCGATGCTCTTCACGGCAGTATGCGATATTCTCGTGGTATATACCCCCGACGCCGGCAATGCCTCGCCATTGACATCGCTGTTCACGTGCACCTTGAAGTCAGTGAGCGTATGCCCCTCCGGCATCAACGGCTTCACGCTCACCTGAAGAAGGCCATTCTTCTTCTCGAAGTCTATGCCGTATATCTCCTTCACCTCGCATCCCGACATCTGTGCCCCCGAATATTTCGACACGCACGCGCCTGGCACGTAGTAAGAGGCTCCCTTCATCACGTAATCCTCCGCAGGTTCGGCAGCATCGCAATAGAACACCGGTTGTACCGTCGCTCCGTTGGCGCCCCCGAAGAGCGTGCCCAACGGCCATATGTTGTAATATTCCGGCTCTACCAGCGAGTTGCGTGTCACCGCCACATATACATTGGGCTTATATAGCGAGCCGTCACTACCCGTGGAATATATGAACTGCTGCTTGCCGGCATAATTGTCGAACGTATGAAGCACTATTTTCGTGGCCACGCAGGAATACCCGAAAGCGGGTAGGCAATATTCTGTCTTCGCTGTGGTGGCGAAGGCCGGCATCTTTATCGTGCGCAGTTTCAGGTCCTTCTGCGCATACGTATCGGAGAAGGTATATCCCCATTTGTCGGTATCGGTGAGGGCGGAAAGGTCAATGAGCTGCAGGTCGCGGCATAGGGAGAATATGTCAACGCCGGGGAATCCCGACACATACTTGCTCTCCTCGAACACCACCTCACGCAAACCCGAATTGTAGAATATGGAGTCACCCTCCATCTGTGTCTGTCCGTTGAAGGGGAAAACCTTCAGTGCGGGACATTCGCGAAAAGCGGCCGTACCTATGGAGCCGATAGGGTTCTCCGATACTACCGTCTGCAATGCGTCGCAATTGAAGGCGAAACGTTCGGGAATGGCTACGTCCACCGACTCAAGAGTTATCTCCGTAAGCGAGGCGCACGACGAGAACACACCTTTCATCATCCTTGTCACAGTGCCGGGTACCGTAGCCTTTTTAAGGCCCGAGGTGGCAAAGGCATACTTGCCGATACGGGTTACGGCCGACATGTCAACGGTCTGGAGCGCCGTCACGCCATAGAAGGCATAGTCGTGAATCTTGTCCACCTTTGTGGGCACGGTGTATGTCTTTGCTGCGTTGCGCACGGGCAGCGACACCAACTCGTTGCCTGACTGCACATATGCTCCGTTGATAACCTCCAGCTGGCTCCCCGTGCCGGTCACCTTGTACTTGGCAAGATTCAGCGCCTTGTTCAGACCTGCGTTGTCGAAAAGAAAGCAGCTGCGCGGAAGTGTCAGCGTCTTTATCGACGCATTCTCCTCGAAAGCGTCGCGGCATATGTTGACTGTCGTATTCCCTATGGTCAACGCGCTGTCGGTAACCGCGAATTTTTGCGGCACGCGTATCATGTTGGCCAGTCCTTTGTAATATAGAATACCGCCGGCACTCGACTGATAATTGGCATTTCCGGCATCTACCGTGAATCTCTTCAGCTTCGGGCATCCCGAAAAGTTGGCGGCATATGCGCCGTTGCTTCCCTTGTCGGCTATCGCCGCATGACCTATCTGTACTATACTTGCCGGTATCACTATTTCCGTCACGCTCTTGAGATTGTCGAGGGCATGGCTCCCTATCTTCGTAACCGTGTACGTTACACCGTCGGTATGGGTGTAGCTCGATTTCACCGTGAGCTTTCCCGAGGTGGGTTCCGTGCCCGACCAGCTGGCCAGGCTGCACGTTTTTTTTGTCTTGTTGAAACTGTCGTAATGGAAGATTATGGCCGAAGCCCCTTCTGTCATAAGCAGCACTCCTGCTGCCAGCAATGCAATTTTCCGCATAGGTTGTTGATTGATTACGCCGCAAAATTAGCGCCTTCCTTTCATACCTCAAATATTGTACATGCCGTTCACGCCGTATTTACCCCTTTGTAGACCCATAATGAATCCGATATACCGCCGACCGCCGCTGATATACCGCCGGCACACCTTTGTTTCTATGGTCTATTTTAGGTCTACTTACGGTATATATGCCTGTAATTGTTTAACTTTGCAGCTAATAATCAGGAGGATATGGCTAAAATCAAGAAGATCATGCTACCGGCAATATTGCCGGCTGTGTTGTTGGTGATGATTATGTGGGGCTGCGGTCGCCGTGAGCCGCGACCTTTCGCGTGGCCCTCCGTAAGTCCGCGCATCGACACACTGTCGCAACGTATCGACAGAATATACTTCACTCGCGGCAACCCCGACACGCTGCGCAGGGCCATAACCGTGCTGTCGGCGGCCGCCGACAGACTCCAGGCTGATGCCGCGCTGCATAACCGTATTCTCTTCTTCCATGCTCTCCTGCAGCGCAGGGAGGGCTCTCCCGATGCCGCCGACAGGTCGTTCCGCGCTCTCATGGCCAAAACTGACAGCGCTGCCGACCCTTACCTCTTCCATCGCCTTCGCTATATGATTACCGATGTGTCGGGACGCTCCAAAGAGTCGTACGACACCTTATCCTCCCTCCGCGATTATTTCCGCTCTGCCGGCGACCTCTTCATGACCGGCGCCCTCTCGATGGATATGGGCAACTTCATGAAGGATTGCGGCGATTACGGCGAGGCTCTGCACCTTTATGCCATGGCCGACAGCCTCTACCGTAAGGCCCGGCTTCCGGGAATAGCCCGTTACAACGACATCAACCGCGCCTCGGCCTTGGCTATGTCAGGCGATTCCGTAGCCGCAGGCAACCTCCTCCGAGGCCTCCTCGCATCCCGCGACATACCTCTCGACACCGGTCTGAGAGCCATTATCGACCAAAACCTTTATGTATACACCGGCGACACCGCCGCACTACACGAGATATACCGTCTTCTCCCCGCAGAAAATGTACCGCCCATGGTGGATGCCTTCATGAGTGTGGAATGTCACGATTCCGGCGATGCTGCTGGAGCCATGACATTCGCGCAGCGAAGCTGCGAAAAGGCTACCGAAGATGGCGACGCCGAAGCCTACGCCATGGCCCTCGCACTCCTCAGCGAACTCTATCACGCCGCCGGCGACAACAATAACGCCTACTCTTACCTCTCAGATTATGTGGAGCTCCTCAATCAGATCAACGTGGCACGCGACCGGGAAGCTGTAATCTCCCATACGAGTCTGCGCGCCATCACCGCCGATCGCATCGAAAAGGAACAGCGGGCTACGCGCCGTCGCCTCGTATCGGTGATGGTGCTCCTCTCCCTTACCGTCGCCGGCGTGGTAGCCGCCCTCTTTATCTTGCAGAACAGCCGTCTCAACAGGCGCCGACGCAAGGAGATAGCCAGGGAACGCGACAAGATGCACCGCCGGCTGGTGGCACTCCAGGCTGTCATTGTTGAGAAAGACCGCATTATCGAGGAGGTGGGAAAAGAGAATACAGCCGTCAGGTCGCATATGGGACATGCGCCGGAACGCAGCCTCTTCATCGACACTTTCGCCGAGATACACCCGGGCTTCGCCGAGGCCCTGCGCCAACGCAACCCCGATATCACCGACAGCGACATTCGCCTCGCATGCCTCATAACAATGGGCATGGACAACAAGCAGATAGCCTCCGTGCTCGGCATTCGCCACGAATCGGTAAAACAGGCCCGTTGGCGTCTCCGCTCCAAGCTGGCTCTACAGACCTCAGACTCACTCGAACACACCCTCCATTCCCTAACCTTTTGAAAATCCGAAGATTATAGCTAACTTTGCAGACAGAACAACAACCAACAACCTTTGAAGAAGCCCCGCTTCTTCCATACCTTAAAGTCTACAGTCTTTATGAGACACCTTACATTATTCATGTTTAAGGTGACAGCTATCCTGCTGTTCACCTTGGGACTGCCTTTGCGGAGTGCGGCCGACATTACCATCTATTACGACAACTCCGCAACCAAGTGGAAAAAAGTCAAAATACATTACTGGGATACTCCCTCCACCACATGGAGCGGCGTTGACATGACCCAAATCAACAACGGCACAATCTGGAAATATACTTTCACCCAGGATGTGAGCAAACTCAAAGGATTCCTTTTCAACAACGGCACAGGCAGCGGCGATGCCAACCAGACCGACGACTACAAACAGGTGCCCGTTGACAAGCATCTCTACAAGGGAGCCGGCGGCAATAAAGGAGCTGTCACCGACTGTGGCGTGTATCAGGGAGATGACCCCAATCCGAATCCGAATCCAAATCCTGACCCCGAGCCAGAGCCGGACCCCGAGCCGGACACGGACGCATGCTATTGGCTTGACCCGGCAATGCCCTCTCAGAATGACCATGCCGTGCTCCATTTCAACGCCACTAAAGATGGCGGCGCCCTCAAAGACAAAGGCGAGGTATGGGTCTACATTGGCCTCATCACCTCGGAATCAAACGGCGACTCTGACTGGAAACATATTCAGGCTACGTCAGGAGATCAACAGTGGACCTCCCTTTACGACAAATGCCAGATGACCAAGGACGCGTCCAACCCCAATCTGTACACCCTCGATTTCACTCCCTCCATCGCCGAATGGTTCGGAATGTCGTCGGATGAGAAGGCCTCCAAGATTGCCGTCATATTCCGTACAAAAGACGGTAGTACCAAACAGCATGACAAGGACCAGCTCATCACCCTAAAATCGGCTCCGATAGACCCGTCGACAAGCCCGCTCGGCAAATTCCAGAGCTTCTCCTACGACAACACCTCCGTGACCGTTCAGGCGGAAAAAGGTAAACTTATCATCACTCCCTATGCTCCGGAAGTGGTGCGCATTCTCACCCTTAAGAACAATGCCTCCAAAACGGAGCCCCGCAAGTCGATAGCCGTCAAGTCGTCGCCTGACGCCACTTACTCCACCGACGAGAACGACGAACGTCTCGACATCAACATCAGCGGTGGCATCACTGTGCGCGTGGCCAAGAACTCATCTCTTGTAAGCTACCTCGACGCCAACGGCGAGCTGATTCTTGCCGAAAACAGGGGTATGGAGAATTCCGACGGCATCCATAGCGCCAGTTTCCTCGGCGCCGACGACGCCGGCTTCTACGGCGGCGGATACAACGGTACTTATGGAAACATCAACAACATGACCATAACCATGTGCAACACACAGACCGGCAACTGGTATGCCGGCAATCAGCCTCCCCACAACATCAATGTGCCTCTGTGCGTGTCGAGCAACGGGTATGGCCTCTTCTTCGACGACGTATACAACAATTCCACACTCAAGCCGTCGGCCGGCGGTACTACCTACCGCAGCAACAGCACTTCGCCGATAGCTTACTATTTCATGGGCGGCGGCTCCATGGAGAAAGTGATGGAAAACTATACATGGCTCACAGGCCGTCAGGACATGCCTCCGTACTGGGCTCTGGGGTACATCACCTCACGCTTTGGATACCGGAGCTCCTCAGAAGCCCGCAACATGGTCAACGGCATCAAAGGTATCGACATACCTCTCGACGGTATCGTGTTCGACCTCTTCTGGCAGGGAAACTCCCCCGCCGGTATGGGAAACCTTGACTGGGACAAATCAACCTTCTCCGATGCCGAAAAGATGATGAAGGAATTCAAGGAGCAAGGGATAGCCACCATCTGCATCACCGAACCCTTCTTCACGTCAAATTCCAGAAATTACAAGACACTTCAGGAAAAGGGCTATTTTGCCGATGACAATGTCAGCAATATGAGCTGGCTCGAATCAGATAAAGTGGGTCTTATCGATGCCACGAATCCCGACGCCATGAAATGGATGAACACCTTCTACACGGACCGCACGAAAGAGGGCGTCACAGGCTGGTGGCTCGACCTCGGCGAACCCGAGCAGCATGACGGCGACTCTCAACATAAAGGGGGTACTTATGACGAAATCCACAACGAGTTCGGCAACATGTGGGCGGAGGCAACATACAACAATCTGAAGGAGAACTTCCGTTACCAGCGTCATTTCCTGATGCCGCGAGCCGCCACCGCAGGCATACAGCGTTACAGTGCCTTCCCCTGGACCGGCGACATCCAGCGCTCATGGAAAGGCCTTGAAGCCCAGGTGCCTGCTCTTGTCAACGCCGCTATGTCCGGTATAGGATACCTCGCCAGCGATATAGGCGGGTTCAGCACCAACGGCGGATACCGCAACGACAACCTTTATCTCCGCTGGATTGAGCTGGGCGTCTTCTACCCCGTGATGCGCACTCACTGCGACAACGGCAGTGTTGCCGAGCCTCACCTTTACCCCAATGTATGCGAAGATGTCCGCAAGTTCATCAACATGCGCTACTCCTATCTGCCATACACCTACACGCTCTCCTACTTCAACAGCCGTTACGGCACGCCTCTGGCACGGCCGGCTAATGCCAACGATGCATACAAGCCTCGTCTGGCCGATTCCAAAGATTCCTATCTGTGGGGCCGCGACATATATGTTGCGCCTGTAATGCAAGAGAATGCCGTCAGCCGCGACATCTCATTCCCCGACGGCGTATGGTACGACCTCAACAATCCTGCCAAGAAATATGAGGGCGGCAGAGCCACTTCTGCACAGTCGTATTCCGCACCCCTCAACACTCTCCCGGCTTTCGCCCGCGGCGGTTCCTTCATAACCCGCTTCGGCCAGGATGCTTATACCAATACCGCTTCCATCGACCGCTCCAAATTGCGTATCGACTATTATTATCCCTCGGATGACGCCGCCAATCTCGACTGCTGGCATTATGAGGACGACCATGCCACCCCCGATCCCGTAGCCGACGGCAAATACCGTCTTACCCACATGCGTGCCTACAACATCCTCGGCAGCCCCACCTTCTCTTTCACTCGCGAAGGTAACGGCTACGACGGGGAACCGGCTTCCCAGGAGATAAGGCTCACCTTCCATGGCGTCAGCAATATCAATGATATTGAAAAGATGTTCATGGTTGACCAGGTTCCTGCCGGCGAGACGGATAGAAGCGTCCGGAATGCCGAAGCTGACGGTCTTGTCGACGGCAACACCACCGTGATAGGCCAATGCTTTTCGCAAGAGCAGCTTGAGAATGCGGCCCACGACTGCTATTACCTCGACACCGCCAACAAGCAGCTTCACGCCAAGCTCAACGTGGCGCCGTCGAAACATTTCGAACTGGGTCTGCAGCTTACCGGTATTCCCACAGGTCTGGAGT
>CABUTY010000051.1 GCA_902494595.1 uncultured Porphyromonadaceae bacterium
CCAATTACGGTCCCATATGCTATGGCGGCCAGGCTGAAGCCGGCGGCCACTCCTTCATATGCGACGGCTATGACAAGGATGGTCTCTTTCACATCAACTGGGGATGGGGCGGCACAAGCGACGGCTACTTCATGCTCGACATCCTTGACCCCCAGAACCAGGGCATCGGAGGTACCGACATGGACTTCAACTCCGACCAGGATGCCGTGATTAACGCCATACCCAATCCTAAGGGATCCAAGGATGCAAAAAAAGAATACAATATGATCGGCAGCGGCACATGGTCCATCAGCAGTTCTTACCTCGACAAGAATCTCAGGAAAGGCACCGGATCCTTCAATGCCATTATAGAAATGTACAATTACGGCCCATGGACCATTCCTGCCGGTTTCAATGTGTCGGCTGTATTCGAATCTCTGGAGAACCCCGACACGGTATGCTCAAACATAGACATAGATGAAGATCTCGGAATATATTACGGATGGAAGCAAACAAGCTTCCCCTACACTATACCGGCCGGTCTGGACAAGGGACGCCATGCCCTGTACATGGCCATCAACACCGCCGAAGCCGGCATCAACAAGATTCACTGGGCCTACGGAGCATCCCCCTATTATCTTGTGGCCTGCGACGGCACCAACGCGCGTATCAGCAGAGTGCAGATTCTCACGCCGCGTGTCAACGACATAACATATCCCACCGAGATAATGCTTGGCGACAAAGTGTCAGTGACCGCCAACCTTTTCAGCAACGACGCCAATCCTTTTGAAGGAGAATACCGTCTGGAACTTATGAAGGACAACGAGGTAGTGGCTTACGGCGATATCAAGAAGCTCACGATAGCCGCGTTCTCCTCGGGCACGCTCAACTATACCACTGAAGGTCTGAAACAGTTTACTACTACCCGTGCCGAGGATGGACAGCTGCCGAAAGGCGACTATGAGGCCGTTCTCAGCGTCCGTAACGGCACCAACGACGTGTGGATACCGCTCACATATGCAGCGAAAGTAAAGGTAGACACGCCGACGGGCATCGGTGCCATGGAAGCCGACGACGACATGCCTGTGGAATGGTTCGACCTGCAGGGGCGCCGCATTGACGCCGACGCTCTCACTCCCGGCATTTATATACGCCGCCAAGGCTCCAAGACAGAGAAGGCTGTGATACGATAAAATACCTCCAGCAAAGCGAAAGCCGGCTTCCTGAAGGAAACCGGCTTTCTTTTTGCGTTGTCTTACCAAGATTCGAACTTGGACAGGCAGAACCAAAAACTGCAGTGCTACCATTACACCATAAGACAATCCTCATATATGCAAGGACCACGAGAGTCCCTAACACACTGCAAAGTTACAAATAAATCCGTGAAAGTGCAAACGGCCGCGAATAGGCGCTTCTCACATGCGCTTCTGAGCCTTCTCCACGGTCACTTCTTCATGGTGAAGTGACGCGAAGCCAGGCGATAGCCGTCGCAGAAAATCTCCACGGTATAGTCGCCGGGAGTAAGGGTGGTATTGACATCCCAGTAAATCGATACGGCGAGTTCATCGTTGGCATATTCCACGCTGCGGTGCGCCGTAGCCTGATATGAATGGCCATCCATGCTGAAGGAAGAGCCACCGCCCAGCAGACTACCCTCCGGCGAGAGTATGCGCATGTAGAAATCCTTCATGCCGGGCGACGCCGTATTGTTGGGACTCACCGTAAAGGAGGCTCCTAACTGACGCGCCTTGGTGATATTCTTCTCTTTTTTACCCTTCTTGTTGTAGGCGTTCAGCGACAGGCCGGTGATGTTGAGCTTCTTGGCCAGCTTGACGGTCTGGGTAAGCTGTTCGTTGCTGGCAGTGGCGGCGGTCACCTGTGTCGACAGCTGCTCGTTCTTCTGCTGCACCTGCTCTATCTCCTGTTTTAGGCCCGCATTCTCCTCGCCAAGACGTTTTATTTCGGCAAGATAATGGCGCACGATGCCTTTCAGCGTGGCGATCTCGCCCTCGAGCTGCTTGATTTTGGCACGCGAGGCCGCCATATCCTTGTTATGGCTGGCCTTCTCGGCATTAAGCTCGCGGATAAGCCCCTCCACCTTCATGCGCGCGGCATTGTATTTCTGAACCAGCGAATCGTTCTTCAGATAAATCTGCTGACCCTCGTACTGGTTGAAATCGGCATTGAGCTGGTTGAACTCATTGGTGAGAATTAGCTGGTCGTTGGCGATAGCCAGCGAGTCGGCGCGTGCCTGTGCCTCATAGGCTGCCTCGCCGTGCTGATTGTTCTGCACTATCAGCACAACTATCAGCGCTATAAGCCCCAACAGTACGCCCAATGCCGTGAATACTATTATCTTTACATTCTTGTTCATAAGTAACTGTTCAAAATTATTTTATGAAGTTGTTTCGACTAATTTTCATGGTAAGATTTTTTAATATTCTGGAGCAGATTTGGCTGGTTTATGAGGGAGCAACCTCTCGGTTGGTCCCGATTAAAGCGGCCGAAGATGCCCGGAATATTGATGAAGATTGGCTCCCATACGGTCGCCGAGCTAACGGTTACCATAAAGTGTAACGTTATTTATGATTTATTATTAAACGTAAATTAGTTGAAACAACTTCTATAGCATCCGGTCTGGAACACAAAATTAACAAATAGAACCGAAACCGCAAAAGCAGCTATCGGAACAGGGAATGAATCCATGTACGGACCTCATACCTTTCAAGCACATCTCGCCGCGCCGACATGTCGACGGGCGTATCAAGAAATTCACGCAACGACTTCCAGGGCTGTTCCCCGTCGCCTATTATATAGATGGATGCCGGGTCATATAGGGGTTCATCCTTGACGGCCTTGTTGTCGGTAATCAGTTTTTTGCCGAAAAACATTGCCTCGAGGGTTCGGAGTGTCAGGCCGCTCTGCGATGTCTGCATTATTTCCAGCAGGCTCTTCGACGCCGCTATCTCCCTCATGACTTCGGGATATGCTACCGGAGCCTCGATCTGCTGCTCCCCGAGAAGAGGATAACCGTCGAGATTCCCATGCTTGTCGGGCTGCACCATACATTTGAAGCGTATTCCCTCGCGGCGGCATTCCTCTGCGAGGGCTTCGAGCATGGGTGCCCTTCCCTTGTCAACGCCTATGAAGAAAAGGTCGTTTCGGATTTCCGGCATCTCGGCACTGTCAGGACGGCGGTATACCTGCCCGGCATAGTTTAGGTTGAAATTACGGGCATCCTCGCGGTCGAAGGTGAACACCTTCACACCCAGACGCGCCATACGCCGGGCATACAACCGGCTCTTGCGCAGCGACTTATGGCTGATCTTGCGCATGGGGTCCCAGAGATACGACACGATATTGCGACAGTCGATTTCGGCCGACAGCAGACTTATGTCCTTCATGTTGCCGAGCGCCCATATCACCACTCTGTCGCCCGGACGGATGGCACGCAGCTTTTCAAGATAGGCACGACTGTAAAAAGAATCTACCCACAGTCCGCGACGACGCCGAAAGAGTTTGACACGCAGGAAACGTTTCAGCACGTTGAGAAATCCATGCGTGGCCTCATGCCACACCACCTCATAGTCGGGATTGCCGGCGAAAGCGCCGAGCACATACTCGGCCATGAAGTTGGGCCGCACCAGCAGCCATGTCTTTGGAGCTCTTACTTTTTCCTCCATACATACAGGCGATCGGCGGGTCGTGTCTTGGCAGGCACGGGCAGTGAGAAAAGCTGGCCTTTCACCACCTTGTCGACGGGCTTGAGGTCGAAACGCAGTTCCTCCACGGTGAATATAAGCGCACCGGTGGTGGGACCGGTGATCACCACCTCATCGCCCACGTTAAGTTCGCCGGCCTCCATGAGAAACTCCCCGACACCCAATCTGGAATAATACTTTCCGGCCTTGGCGGCATACTGCTTGACCCTTGTCGCCGAAGAACCATACTTGGCGCTCCATTCGCCGAGACGTTGACCCATGTAATATCCGTTCCAGAAGCCACGGTTGAACACCTTCGCCAGCCTGCCATTCCATTCGGCAAGTTTTTCCTCGCCGAAAGTACCGTTGCAAATGGCCTCGAGGGCTTCCGAATAGCATTTCACCGTCTCATACACATATTCGGGACCGCGTGCACGCCCCTCGATCTTGAACACCCTCACCCCGGCCTCAACCATGGCCGGCAGAAAGTCGATGGTCTTCAGGTCCTTGGGACTCATGATATACTGGTTCTCCACATCGAGTTCGTCGCCGGTCTCCTTGTCCCTCACCGTGTACGACCGGCGGCATATCTGGTTGCATGCACCGCGATTGGCCGAGGAGTTCATCTCATGCAGCGACAGATAGCACTTGCCGCTGACGGCCATGCACAGGGCGCCGTGACAGAACATCTCCAGCCTTACCGGCTTGCCGTCGGGGCCAAGGATGGGGTCTTCGATGATATGCCGGTGTATTTCGGCCACCTGCTCCATGTTGAGTTCGCGCGCGAGGACCATCACGTCGGCCCACCGGGCGTAGAAACGCACAGCCTCGGTGTTGGAGATATTCGCCTGTGTTGATATGTGCACAGGCATACCCTGCCGCTCGCAATATGCAATGGTGGCGATATCGGTGGCGATTATCGCCGTTATGCCGGCGGCGAGGGCATGGTTCACAATCTCGCGCATCCTTGCGATGTCGGCGTCATAGATGATGGTGTTGACGGTAAGATAAGTCTTGACACCCGCACGGTTGCAGGTGTCGGCGATGCGGCGCATGTCGTCGAGAGAGAAGTTGGAGCTGCTACGGCTGCGCATGTTCAGGCCCTCGATACCGAAATATACGGCGTCGGCGCCGGCGTTAATGGCGGCGGCAAGACTCTCCTCGCTCCCCACGGGAGCCATGATCTCAAATTCTTTTCTTTCCAAGGTAAATGGTTACTGCGCCGCATGTGAGAGATTTCCAGCGGCAATTTTGAAAACCGGCCTGTTGCATGAGGCGTGCCATGTCGCGGCGTTGCGGACATGCGGCGATGCTTTTGGGCAGATAGCTGTAGGCGCTTGCGTCGCCACTCACCAGCCGGCCGATGCCCGGAATGAGCTTGTGCGCGTAAAGCCGATAGCACCCTTTGAGGAGCTTGTTCTCGGGTTCGGAAAGCTCCACGATACACAGCGACCCTCCGGGACGGAGCACTCTCAGCATCTCGGCGAGGCCACGGTCGAGATGCTCGAAATTACGCACCCCGTAGGCCACGGTGACAAGATTGAAAGAATTATCGGGAAAACCGAGTGCCAGCGAGTCGCCCTTACTGAACGATAGCCGGGCGGCATCTGCGGCGGGGAGGTCACGCGCCTTGCGCGCCGCCACATCGAGCATCCCCTGCGAAAGGTCCACGCCGCAGACCTGCGCCTCCGGGAAACGCCGCAACAACGCGAACGCCACATCTCCGGTGCCCGTGGCAACGTCAAGCACACTACGCACCCCGGCGTTATCTCCGGCACACAGCCGCAACGCCCGGTCGCGCCAATAACGGCACAGACCGAAAGTCATCAGACTGTTCATCAGGTCGTAAGCTGGAGCTATGCTGTCGAACATCTCCCCAACCTGCTCTCCCTTGTCGCCACCACCATACGGGGTGACGCTCTCAACCTTGATGCCGGCTGCCCTCTCTTTCCTCTTATCCTCCATCAGATTTTCTTGGAATACGACCTGCGGCGCCGATGCTGCCTCGGCTCGAAGAGCTCCCACTGGCTCTGAACCTTCGCGTTGGTCTCCATCTCCGGATTCGACTCCGCGTACACATACCCGTACTTGATATACTGGGGCACGAGGTCCTGGAAGAGCAGGGCGTTGACTCCCTTGTTCTGATAGTCGGGATGCACGGCCACCAGCAAGAGATCCACACGGTCGTTCTTACCTTTCAGCCCCTTGAGAAGATGATACCATCCGAAGGGGAAGAAACGGCCGTTCGACTTCTGCAACGCACGGCTCAGAGAAGGCATCGATATTCCTATTCCCACGAGTTTGCCCTGAGCATCCACCACGAACGTGAGCAGGTCCATGTTGAGCAGACTCAGGTAATAGTCAATGTAATATTCTATCTGGCGTTCTGTAAGCTGCGAATACTGATATAGATTCTTGTAAGCCTCGTTGATGAGATGGAACAAAGCGTGGCCATATTCGCGCTTGGCCTCCTTACGGCTCTTGAATTTCTTGACGTGGAGGTCGTACTTCTTGCTTACGAGCGTGGCTATCCTGTCGAAGCGTTCGGGAAGCTTGTCGGGCACTTTCATGAGGAACTCCACCCAGTCGGAGTCTTTTTTAAAGCCGAGGGCTTCGAGATGCTCCGCATAATAGGAGTAGTTGTAGTTTGTGGCCATCGTCGAGAGTTCCTCGAAACCTTCTATGAGGAGACCTTCGCGGTCCATGTCGGTGAAACCGAGAGGGCCAACGAGCCTGTTCATTCCCTTGCCACGTGCCCAGTCGGTCACGGCGTCGAAGAGAGCCTTGGTAACCTCGCGGTCGTCCACGAAATCGAGGAAACCGAAGCGGCATAGCCGTGCATGTTCATTTTCATTGATCTGCCGGTTTATGATGGCGGCTATGCGTCCCACGGGCTTGCCGTCGCGATAAGCCATGAAATATGCGCTCTCGCAGAAGTCAAACGCCGGATTCTCCGTGGGCAACAGGCAGTTGACATCGTCAATCACCAACGGCGGCACAAAATATTCGTTGCCTTTGTAAAGGTCTATCTGAAAGGCCACGAATTTCTTCAGTTCCCCTTTCTCGGGAGGTATTCTCTTGATCTCAATCATATTGAGGCTATGTTCCTTAAGTATCAGCGGAAAGAATCAGCGGACGGTAATCCATATCAGTAGCGCCACCATGAAGATGATGAAGACGCAAATGAACACATACATCTGGCTTGAATGGCCCTTTTCGATGGCGAGCTGCACATCGCCGACTGTTCGGTAAGGATGGTCGGAGCTCTGGCATTTTTTTGCCACGCGCCGCAACTTTGGCAGCGAGGCGGGGAGATGGTCGAGCACCTCGTCGAGCACCTTGCCGTAGCTTTCTATTTCCTTCTCGGTCTCCTGCACGCTGAAGGAGTCCTTCTGCGCGTAGCCCACGTTGATGAGCTTGAGGTTCTCGTTGTATTCCGTGAAGATGATGGTGTCGGGAGTTATAGGGTCGTGTACCACATGATTCTCCTGAATGTATTCGAGGGCGTCGAGGAGCTGAGTCTCGAGGCGGTGCACGATTTTGGGCGTAAGCCTTTTCTCGTCGATCAGGCGGCGCAGGGAATAGCCGTAGACGTCGTCGGTGATTATCGCCAGCCCCACGCCAGGCACCTCCTCCAGGTCGTTGACCATCACTATGTTGGGATGGGCAAGATTGTAGCGGGTCTCGAACTCCTGCTCAAGCATGCGTCGGAACTCCTGGTCGTCGCGGTACTCCTCCTTCAGGCCCTTGAGCATCACCCACTTGCCATGTTTGCGCACGGTATAGACATCATAGTACTTCTCGCCCCACTCCGGGAGGAGGGTAAGGTCGGACCATTTCCCCGACGGGTCGTCAATGGGAATGAGCTTCTCATCACGGCTCACATATCCTTTGGTGGCGGGAG
>CABUTY010000052.1 GCA_902494595.1 uncultured Porphyromonadaceae bacterium
CCGAAGAAACATTGAAATAATCAGACCGGATACGATAAAATAATTTTGAACAGTTACTTATGCCATGTAGGGTAACAGGAAATTCCTGAAATGGTGAATCTTACAAAACAATCCACTATGAAAGATAGATACAGAATGCTGAAATGGGCTATGCTTACGGGGATGTTCGGCGTCACGTCGGGGATGTTTGCCCAAAGCCCTATCGACGCATATACCATGTCGCAGAACGACCTGATGGGTACGGCACGCTTCATGTCGATGGGCGGAGCCTTCGGCGCTCTGGGCGCCGACCTCTCCACACTCAGCCAGAACCCCGCCGGTATTGGAGTTTACCGCAGCAGCGACGTGGGGCTCACTCTAAACCTTGACTGCCAGAGCGCCTCGGCTGACTATCGCGGAAGCCGTGCCTCCCAGAACCAGACTAAGTTCCTCCTCAACAACATAGGAGCTGTGGGAACGTGGCGTCTGAACCTCAAGGCTATGCCGAACATCAACTTCGGCTTTACCTATAACAAACGGGCCACTTTCAACCGCCGCTACCGTGGCGATATCGCAAACCTGAAGACTTCCTTGTCGAATTATATAGCCGGCATAGCCAACTCTTATGACCTCACTGAAGCTGACGTGCGCTCAACCAACAATTACAATCCGTACAAACCGGGTCAAAACCGCTTCGTGCCCTGGTCGGCAATCCTCGGTTACGACTCATACCTCATAAACCCTGAAGGGAACCCCGAGACTCCCAACTGGCAGGGACAGTTCGGCAACGGCACCTCCGGCTCCGGATATTTCAGCGTCGCTGAGTCGGGAGGTATCGACGAGTACAATATCGTGCTCGGCGGTAATATCGCCAATAAGGTTTACTGGGGAATGAACTTCGGTATAGTGTCGTTCAACTATAACATATCCTCCGTATGGGGCGAAAGCATGAGGAACGCCTATGTATACGACCCCAATGTGAGAGCCGTCAACCAGATGGATGCCAACTGGTACATGAGCAATCTGTACAACATGAACGGCAATGGCTTCAACTATCAGCTGGGTGTCATCGTGAAGCCTATTCAGGAGCTGCGTCTCGGATTGGCTTTCCATACCCCCACATGGTTCAACATAACCGAGAACTACTATGCCGACGAGGTTAACTACAACTATCCCTTCAAACAGGTTCCCGACGGAGCAAGCGGCAAGGACTACGCTGTGACAAACAATGGCGACCCCACATATTCCATCACTCGTCTCGCATCGCCTTGGAAAGTGATTGCCAGCGTGGCAGGCGTTATTGGAAGCAAAGCGATAATCTCTTTCGATTACGAATGGAACGGTTATAAAGGGATGAGGTTCTCTGAGCCTACATATACCGGCTGGGACAATGGCTGGGATTACGACTGGGACTTCAGCTACAATGCGTATACCATGACACCGGAGCAGGCGGCCAACCAGATGATCAGGACCATCTACAAGAATACGAACACCATCCGCGTAGGAGCCGAATATCGTGTGCTTGACAATCTGAGCGTGCGTGCCGGCTACAGCTATACCTCGTCGCCCGTGACTGCCGAAGCTAAGGACAATCTTGCTAACATACCTACCGCCGGCACTCTTGCCAATTTCCGTCTCGACAACGACACTCAATATGTGACTTGCGGCGTAGGATTCAACATCAAGGGTTTCTATGCCGATGCCGCTTATGTATGGAAGCATATGACCTCCACCTACTATCCCTTCAGTGCCGACCCCGCGGATGTGGCCGGAACATCGATGCCTTCAAACCTCACATTCAACAATTCGCAGGTGGTGCTGACTCTCGGATACAGATTCTGACATGATATGATGACAGTAGAGATACGCAATCTCACCACGGGCTACAGCACACGCCATGGCCTGGTGGAGATTGAGAAAGACCTTACCGCCAATCTCAATAGCGGAGAACTAACTTGCCTGCTCGGACCCAACGGAGCAGGCAAGTCCACATTATTGCGTACGCTTGCCGGATTTCAGATGCCTCTGCACGGCGTGGTGATGATTCACGGCCGCGAGCTGCGGCAATACAGTCAGGCGGAATTGTCGCGGAAATTAGGTGTGGTTCTCACCGACAAGCCTGACGTGACGGCGATGACCGTGCAGCAGCTGGTGGCTCTCGGCCGTAGTCCTTACACCGGTTTCTGGGGACGTCTGTCGGGGGCTGCCCGCCGCGCCGTGACCAACGCCATGACCCTCGCTCATGTCGATGCGCTTGCCGACAGGCTCGTAAGCACACTCAGCGACGGCGAACGCCAGAAGGTGATGATTGCCAAGGCGCTCGCTCAGGATACTCCCGTGATTCTTCTCGATGAGCCTACCGCCTTCCTTGACTTTCAGAGCAAAGTGGAGACTATGGTGATATTGCGCGACCTCGCCGCCAAGGAGAACAAGACCGTGTTCATGTCGACTCACGATGTCAATATGGCCTTGCAGCTCGCCGACAGGATATGGCTTGTAGACAAGGAAAAAGGAGTGTCGACAGGCACTCCCTCGCAGCTCGCCGAGGCAGGTGATCTCCGGCGGTATTTTCAAGGGCCCGGGATTCACTTCAACAAATCCACCGGTTTGTTCGACATTGTCTGAGCAGCAGCTACCGTATCGGTGGCCACAGTATCTGCGGCCTCCAACGGATGCGCCAGCCTGTACAATATCGAGTCGCGCAGTTCCACCATACGGAGGGTCAGGTGGCTGATGCTTTCATTGTGGCTCTCGCTGACCTGCAGATATGTGTCGGCCGGATAGCGGTAGCCAATGTTGGTGATGGCTTCGGCCATATTTTCCGACAGACGCAGCACCGTAGCGGAATCACGCGACAGCTTGATGCTGTCGCGGTAAGCCGCCACCACGCGCTCGCATTCCACGGCGTAGGCGTCGGCCTGCGCCTGACTGTCGTCGGCAGGTCGGCTCACGCATGAAACTGACAACATCCAGACCGTCACTGCCAGCGCCGCCAAGGATATGATATTCCTGTTCATCGCGATTCAAGTTTTGCCTTAAGATATTGACCGGTATAGCTCTCCGGCACCTTTACGATATCCTCGGGAGTCCCCTCGGCCACGAGTGTGCCTCCCTTGTCGCCTCCTTCGGGTCCTATGTCTATAACCCAGTCGGCCGACTTGATCACATCCATGTTGTGCTCTATGATGATGACGCTGTTGCCTTTGTCCACAAGGCGGTTGAGCGATTTCATAAGCAGCGAGATATCGTGGAAGTGCAGACCTGTGGTCGGCTCGTCGAAGATGAAGAGTGTAGGTTTTTGTGACTCCTGCGATATGAACCATGCCAGCTTCACGCGCTGGTTCTCGCCGCCCGACAGCGTAGATGACGACTGCCCAAGCTTTATATATCCCAGACCCACATCCTGCAGCGGCTGAAGCTTGCGGAGTATCCTCCGCGCGTCTGTCGACGTGTCTTCGCCGAAAAACTCTATCGCCTGGTTTACCGTCATGTCGAGCACGTCGCTGATGTTCTTGCCGCGGTACTCCACCTCGAGGATTTCCTGTTTGAACCGTTTGCCGTTGCACACGTCGCAAGGCACCTTTATGTCGGCCATGAACTGCATGGGGATGGTGATGGTTCCCTCGCCCTGGCATTCCTCGCAGCGGCCTCCGTCGGTATTGAACGAGAAATAGGCTGGCGTGTAACCCATCTGTTTGGCAAGCTGCTGCTCGGAGAAGAGTTTGCGTATCTCGTCGTAGGCCTTGAGGTAGGTCGCCGGATTGCTGCGCGATGATGTGCCGATAGGGTTCTGGTCGACAAACTCCACGGAGTATATTCTGCTGATGTCGCCGACAATACCCTTGTGAGAGCCGGGCACTTCAGAGGCCTCTCCCAATGCGCGGAGCACACTGTTGTAGAGGATGTTGCGCACCAGCGTCGACTTGCCGCTGCCGCTTACTCCCGTCACCACCGTGAGCACGCCCAACGGGAAGCGCACGTCGATATTCTTGAGATTGTTCTGCGAGGCTCCCTCTACGAGAAGACTGTGTTTCCATGTCCGGCGTCGTTCAGGCACGGGTATACTGCGACTCCACTGAAGATAGTCAATAGTGTAGGAGCCACTGGTGTTGGGTTCCGTCAGAGCCTTCTTAAGGTTGCCGTGATAGATGATATTGCCGCCGAGACGTCCGGCATCAGGACCTATGTCCACAATCTCGTCGGCGGCAAGCATGATGTCCTCGTCATGCTCCACAACTATCACTGTGTTGCCGGTACGATGAAGATTGCGCAGCACGTTGATGAGCTTGTGCGTGTCGCGCGAGTGAAGTCCTATCGATGGCTCGTCGAGAATATAAAGTGATCCCACCAGCGAGCTTCCCAACGAGGAGGCGAGGTTTATGCGCTGGCTCTCGCCACCCGACAGACTGTTGGAAAGACGGTCGAGGGTAAGGTATCCCAGGCCGACGTCGAGCATGAACTGAAGTCGCTGGCGTATCTCCACGAGTAGTCGCCGGCCGATGCGCTCGTCATTGTCCGACAGCTCCAGATTGTCGAAGAAAGGTTTCAGCGCCTCTACGGGCATCCTCACCAGCTCGGTGATGGACTTGCCGCCAATCTTGACGTATTCCACGTCGGGGCGCAGTCGCGAGCCACGGCATGTGGGGCATACGGTTTTGCCGCGGTAACGCGCTTTCAGCACCCTGTACTGCATCTTCTCCTGCATGGTGTCGATCCAGCGGAAGAAGCCGTCGATGCCTTCCCATATGGAATTGCCGTGCCATAGGAAGTCGCGTTGCTGCTGCGTGAGCTCGTTGTAGGGCGTATGGATGGGGAAGTTGAAGCGCGGCGCCAGATGTATGAGCCGTTTCTTCCATTCCGACATCTTGTCGCCGTTCCAGCAGCGTACGGCGTTCTGGTAGACTGACAGCGACTTGACGGGCACCACAAGGTCTTCGCTGACGCCAAGCACATTGCCGAATCCTTCGCATTGGGGGCAGGCGCCGTAGGGATTGTTGAAATTGAACATCAGGTCGGAAGGTTCGCGAAACTCCATTCCGTCGGCCACAAACTGGCGCGAAAAGGAATGCTCATGGATGCCGTCGGCGCCCCATACCTTCAGAATTGCCTGGTTGTTGCCCTCGTACCATGCCGTTTCCACTGAGTCGGTAAGACGTGATATCTCATCCTTGTCGTCGGAGATACTCAGCCGGTCTACCAGCAGCCGGTATGCGCCGATGTTGCTCGAGGGTGTACTGGCCTCTATATCGGTTATGTCGATGAACTCCCCATCTTTTTCCAGGCGGGAGTATCCTTCCTTGCGGTAAATCTCCAGCTGTTGTGCAAAGGTGCGGCCGTCGGGAATGTTAATGTCGGCGAGTATGGCCATGCGGGTCCCCTCGGGATAGGAGAGGGCTGTGCGTATGATGTCTTCTATGCCATGTTTGCGTACCTCCTTGCCTGTGACGGGCGAATAGGTATGGCCGATGCGGGCGTAGAGCATGCGCAGATAATCGTAAATTTCAGTAGATGTCCCCACGGTGCTCCGGGGATTGCGCGTGTTGACTTTCTGCTCTATTGCTATGGCCGGCGGCAAACCCTTGATATAGTCGCATTCCGGCTTTGACATGCGGCCGAGAAACTGGCGGGCGTACGACGAAAGACTCTCCACGTAGCGGCGTTGACCCTCGGCATACAATGTGTCGAAAGCCAGCGACGACTTCCCGCTGCCGCTGACACCCGTCATCACTATGAAACTTCCCAACGGTAGCTCCAGATCCACATTCTTCAGATTATTGACCCGTGCTCCCTTTATGCTGATTTTCCTGTTTCCCATATGAATCACATTACGTATTAATAACAAATTTCATACCAGTTTAATATACACCTCCGTTCCCTGACGCAAAATTTTCAATCGGATTATGTGTAGGGATGCGCCATGGCGCGTCCCTACAGGTGCAATTCAGTGATTCCCCAATTTTTTTTTGCATGAGAAGTTGAAAATGATTAATTTTGTGTTTAATAACATTTTTCTGCAACAGTTTTGCGCCGAGGTCAGGGTTCCCCGTGTTGCAAAAGGGGCAGACACAGGGGCCTGGGGGGTATGGAGGAGATGGCGTGGCCGCTCTAACGACAAGCCACGTGCTGAATTAGGTAATGATATGATAACAAAAAGCACTCTTGAACGCATTATCGGTGATGACCTCGCCGAACTATGGAGCGTCCTCACTCCTGAGGAAAAACGCACCGTTACCGAAAATTTCAAGTATGAGCGTTACAAGAAGAATCAGATAATCTATGCCGAGGCGGAGATGCCTGAGAATCTATACTGTCTGCTTGAAGGTAAAGTGAAGATGTTCAAGAGCGGATATGGCGACCGCGTGCAGATTCTGCGTCTTTACAGGCCTGTGCAGTATTTCGGATACAGAGCCTATTTCGCCAATGAGCCTTACGTATCGTCGGCGGCTGCTTTTGAAAATTCCGTGCTTGGAGTGATTCCCATGAAGATTGTGGAGAACATTCTCCGCCGCAACAATGACGTGGCCATGTTTTTCATCCATGAACTGAGCCGTAATCTCGGCGGTTCCGACACGAAGATCATCAATCTCACCCAGAAACATATACGCGGGCGTCTTGCCGACGCCCTTCTTATTCTCGCCGACAATTACGGTTATGAGGACGACGACTCAACACTCAAGATTTATATGAGCCGCGAGGATCTCGCAAATCTCTCCAACATGACTACCAGCAACGCTATAAGGACATTGTCGACTTTTGTCAACGAGAAGCTGATTGTCGTGGATGGCCGCCGTATCAGGATTATCAACGAACAGCAACTCCGCAAGATTTCCAAATTCGGCTGATAACGTATGATGTTCGAATCCAAGAAGTTCGTGGGACGTCCCACGGAAGGGAATGAGCTGCGCGGCGATGCCGAGCTTGGAGTGTATGATTTTCTCGATGCGCAGGGCGTGGATTATATAACCCTTTGTCATCCGGCAGCCGCCACAATGGAAGAGTGTGAGGCCGTGCGCAAGGCTGTGGATGCTCCCGTATTCAAGAATCTGTTCCTCACCAACCGGCAGCAGACCGACTTTTATCTGTTGATGATTCCCGCCGACAAACCTTTCAAGACCAAATATCTCAGCTCTCAGCTCGGATGTGCCCGACTATCGTTTGCCGACTCCGAACATATGGAAAAGTATCTCCATATCAAACCCGGGGCCGTATCTCCCATGGGGCTTATCTACGACAGAGAGCAGAAGGTGAGACTCATTATCGACGAAGACCTGCGCCGGTGTGTCATGTACGCCTGCCATCCCTGCGTCAACATTTCCAGCATAGTGCTCCAATTGTCCGACCTGCTCGAAAAGATTCTTCCGGCCACAGGCCATTCCCACACTTGGGTGACCTTGATGCCGTCGTAATCGGAAACGTCATGTAACCCCACATATACGAGCTGTGACAGCGACAAGCCGTCACAGCTCGTATGTGGGGTAAACCGTGTTTAGC
>CABUTY010000053.1 GCA_902494595.1 uncultured Porphyromonadaceae bacterium
CTCGTCGTATTCATATACGGTGGTTGCGGGGTTCTCTTTGACGAGCTTGGCGATAAGCATACCCTGGGGGCCTGCCATCATGGAGATGTAGCGGCCGTTGGCATTGCGCAGGGAGTCGAGCTGAGCCGAAGAGAGGGCGTTTGTGGGGCCGTTGGCGTCGAAGAGTGTAATCCATTGGTCGGTCTGTGCGGCCACGCTGTCCACGCTGAAGCGAGTGCTTATGGAGTCGGCGGGGAGACCGGCATTGAGGGCGGCAAGCACCTTATTGCCCAGCCCTTCGGTCACGGCCTGTACGAGAGTGACTTGTACGGAGTCAACCTGCTGGGTGATGCTGTTGACGCGTGCCACGGCGAAGCCGTCGTTGGAGATATAGGCGATGGCGGCGCTGTCAACGGGCGCTGTGAGAGCCATGCGCATGTTCTGGGGCACATCGTCGGTGCGGTAGGTATGATGCGAGAATGATACTCCCTCGTTCTTTATCTCTTTGCTGAGAGGGCCCTTGTTGGCGTTCATGAAGTCGACGGTGGTCTTGGCGAGCTTGCGGCAGGCGGCCACGTCGGCGTCGCTGGGCATCACGGGCACGGCGATGAAGCTGATCTCGCGGGTATCCTCGTTGACGGCGAAACGCGACTTCTCCTTATTGTAAGCTTCCTTGACTTCTGCGTCGCTCACGGGATAATCCTTGGCGTTGAGATTGCCGAAGGGGAGGAAGGCCACTTCCACATTCTGTGTGGCTACATAGTCGTTGTAAAGAGCTTTGCGGTCGAGGTCGTTGGCCTTGACGGTCCCTACGAGCAGACGCTGGTAAATCTGCTGACGGATCATCTTGTCGGTTTCATTCTCGGCGGCGAGCCAGGCGCGCTGCAGAGGTTCCACCTGCGCTTCGGTAAGGCCGTTGCGCTTGGGATTGAAGATGATGTCGTAGGCCTGCGCGGGAGTCTGGGCTGCAATGCCCGCACCCTGGAGGGCCTGCATGAGTTCCTGAACCTTCTGGTTGTTGGGATTCTCCAGCATGTAGTATTTCAGGATATTGGGAGTGGAACGGATGCCGGCTTTGGCAACGGCCTCGTTGAGCACCGTTTCCTGTACGAGCTGGTCGAGAGCCATCTGGGGCAGCAGCTGTGTGTCGAAGTTTGCGAACTGCTCCGGATTCTGCTTGCGGGCCTCCTCGTACTGGTTGTTGAGTTCCTCACGTTTGCGCTGATATTCCGTGATGTCGATTTTTGTGGAGCCTATCTTGGCGATAGTGGTGTGGTCGCCGAAAATGTTGCGGCTGTTGGTAAGGGCATCGCCGACGATGAAGGCCAGCAATGCCACGCCTATCACGATAATCAGCAGTACCGATTTCGATCTGATTTTCTCTAATGTTGCCATTCTATGTAGCTGTCTATATGTTTCTTGTGATGTCAGGCGCAGAGTCGAAACAATGATTTTGCGCCAAGAGCACGTTCCTTAAAATTTCGGGGTCGTAGGGGTCGCAGACTTGAGGCGATTTCAGTCGGTTGCTGAAAGGAGCATACCGGGGTATGTGACTGACAGCAAGCGGCTGAAAGCGGCCAAGTCTGCGAGGGCGGAGGTAACTTCCCTCCGTGACAGACCGCCGATATCGTTAAAACGCACTTCTGATTCATTTATGTTATTTTATTATATTTTTACAAATTGCGTGCCCTTATATCAAAGAATAATAACAAATCATTATTCCTGATGCCGTGGCCTGAAGGGCATTTAACGAAGGTCTCTTCAATCAGAGGAATAATCCTCATGGAATATAATTACCTTCGCCCCGTCTCTTTTTGGCATATTTTTCGAGGTCTCGTCGGTCACGATGCCCGCATCGCTCCCTCCTCGACTCGTAAAATCTGCTCTAAAAGAGCCGCCCCTACGTCCTCGAAATTTTAAGGAACGCGCTCTAAAACGCGCAAAGATAACACTTTTGCGCCGAATAAACAAATCGTGGTTTATTCTAGGCCGAATTTGGCGCGGATAGCATCGGTCATATCGAGCTTTTCCCAGGCGAAGAGCTGGACGTCGCGGTGCAGCGGCTCCCGGTCGTAACGCGATGCGAAAACCTTAGTGGTTTCCATAGGGGTGCGCCCCATGTGGCCATAGGTGGCAGTCTCGCGGTAGATGGGCTGTCGGAGGCCGAGACGTTTCTCTATGGCCCGCGGCCGCATGTCGAAGAGTTCGGGAATTTTGGCGGCAATCTCGGCATCGCTCATGGCCACTCTGGAAGTGCCGTGGGTGTCTACGTATATGTTGATGGGGTGTGCGTGGCCTATGGCGTAGGATACCTGTACGGTCACTTCGGAAGCCACACCGGCAGCTACAAGGTTCTTGGCGATATGGCGGCAGGCATCGGCGGCGCTGCGGTCAACTTTGGAGGGGTCTTTGCCCGAGAATGCGCCGCCGCCGTGGGCTCCGCGGCCGCCGTAAGTGTCGACGATGATTTTGCGTCCCGTGAGGCCGGTATCGGCGTGAGGGCCGCCGAGCACGAATTTGCCAGTCGGGTTCACGAACAGCCGCGTCTCGGAATCGAACATTCTCTGGATGTCGGCAGGCAGACCGGCAATCACCCGCGGCAGCAGCACGTCGCGCACATCTTTGTAGATGGTGTCGAGCATCTGCCTGTCGGCGCTCATGCGTGCTTCGTCGGTATCTTCGAGCGGCTGGATGAAGTCGTCGTGCTGCGTCGACACCACTATGGTGTGAATGCGCACCGGCTTGCGGTCGGGACCATACTCCACGGTCACCTGACTTTTGGCGTCGGGGCGCAGGTAGGATGTGAGCTTCCCCTTGCGGTAATAGTTCATGGCGTCGCCGGCGCGGCGTATGTCGGCGAGTTCGCGGAGAATCTTGTGCGACAGGCTGAGGGTGAGTGGCATCAGTTCTTCGGATTCGTCGACGGCATAGCCGAACATCATGCCCTGGTCGCCGGCGCCCTGGAGCTCTTCAAGCTCTTTGTCGCCTTTCTGTTCCACGCCGCGGCTTATGTCGGCGCTCTGCTCATGTATGGAGGTGATGATGCCGCATGAGTCGCCGTCGAACCGGTAGGCGCCGCGGTTGTAGCCGATGTCGTTGATGAGCTTGCGTATCACCGACGGAACATCCACGTAGGCGTCGGAAGTCACTTCTCCCGACACGAACACCTGTCCCGTGGTGACCATAGTCTCCACGGCCACGCGGCTGTCGGGGTCGCGGGCCAGATATTCGTCGAGGATGGCGTCGCTGATCTGGTCGGCCACTTTGTCGGGGTGTCCTTCCGACACAGACTCGGAGGTGAAAAGATAATTGCCGTTGTCGAGAACGGGTGCTGTTGAAGATTTAATCATGACTTTAGTTGTTTTCAAAATTAAACGGCGGCCGCCAAGGTGGCAACCGCCGTGAAAAGTCATGCTCGCTGTAGGGTATCGTCGCAAAGGATGGACGATATTGCAGTTTTAGCATTTTTTCGGGTGGTTGCAAGCAGCCAAATTTATCCACCGGGACTTTCCTTCCTTGCGGAGACCGGAGTCCCACGAAAACACGAAGGTAGCCCTTCCTGTTTCTGCCCGCAAAGTTAATCCTTTTCCCCGACAAATGCAAATCTGCGAAAAAACGGAAATCCAGAATGAACCGGCAACGCACTTCAATTATTTTTATCAGAAAACTTTCATAATATTTATAAGTTGTTTATCTTTGTGTCGTAAAGGGGTCTTGATATGAAAAGTCCTTGTAAGCAAATTTTATAATGATGCGCGTATGAAAAGATTATTTTACTTGTTTGTTCTGCTTGCGTCGGTGTGGGTTGTCTCTCTGAATGCGGCAGGAAATTATGTGGCATGTAATGACAATAAATATGAACTGTCATGAGGTACAGCCACATTCGGAAATCCTCTCCCCACAAACGATTCGGGAAGACTGACAGAATCTATAATTATATCTTCTGGACTGTAGGTATTGTAATCGTATTTAAGACTGTTTTTCTCGGGATCCGTATTTGTCAGAGTCCATATTGGGGAGACTTCGGCGACTATCTTTACAATTATTCCGGTGGGTTTATACGTCGAGGTCTTACAGGCGAAATCCTAATCTTCCTTAAAGAAAGATTTTCGATGTCGCCATTGATGGTATGTTATGTGACATCAATGATGGGTTATGCCATTGTGGCTTGTTACGTCCTCTCAAAGTTCAAGTCATGTGGATTGGGCGGAGCCATATTGATAACCGGTTTTACGTTGGGAGCGGTATTTATTTTCGGGTTCGCCCCTATGCGACGCGACTATATGGAGCTGGCGCTGTTTATTGCAATAATATGGTCGTATAGACGTCTAAAGACGGGCCAATGGCTTGTCCTTTCGAATGTCATCGCCATATTCGGGATATTGTTGCATGAGGCAACATTTTTCTTCATGGTTCCGATATGCATACTGCTTACGGTGACCAGACTGCATGGTATAGTCAAGGCTATAGGGGCATGGTTGCCATCGATAACGGCGTTTGCCTTATGTTGCATTTATAAAGGGGATGCCGAGATGTATGTCCGTATAATAGAAACTGCGCAGACCTTGGCGCCAGATGCGTTTGCCGGGGGAGTGGTACCGGGAGCATTGCCATATATAGGCAAGAGTTCCGAAGAGGTTTTCGCTTTCCATATCGGCATGAATTTTACCGACCGGATCGACGGATTGCCATTGCCGGTAGGTATTGTGACTGTTTTTTACTTCCTATATGTGCCATTCATAACGATAGCGGCATTGAGGGTTTTCAGCCGTAGGCCTCCGGGCATGCAGAGGCTGGGTGCGTTGATGTCGCTGATCGGTTTTCAGTTTATATGTCTGCTTCCTATGTTTACGGTTCTGAGCTGCGACATATGCAGGGTTTGTCTTTATTGGGTTATGAGTTCCCTGATAGTATGGCTTACGTTCAGAGAGGAAGACATAGAAGAGTTGTTCGGTGGCAGATATAATCGGCTGTGCCGAAAGGCGGTGGTTAGGATGCTTTCGCTGCGTACTGCGCGGAGTAAGATTCTGCTGACTTTCTGTGTGCTTTTCATAGGCGTCACTTTTTACCGCCGTCAGCCTCGGGATATAGTCCTTTCAAGTCCTGCCGGCACCGCAGTATGGACGGCAAATCAGGTCATTGAAAAAGTTAAGCCGGACTTCCATCTGGAGCATTAAGGGAAAGAGTATAAGACAACGCCGACACTTTGCGCCCCGGCATCTACATCCTGCGCCAGGGCCGCAAGGCAACGAAAATAACGGTGAGGTAAACGGATATTCGTGAGACAATACAATAAATCCCCGGAACTCGCGATGCAAGACTTGTTAGTGAGTTCCGGGGTTATTTTTCTATTCGGACGGTAATGGCAAATCAGTGATAGTCGGGCTTACCTCAAATATATGCATTCCGCCAGGGGGAAGGTCTATCCAGCAGCATATGTCGGCCTTTTTTACATCGCGGTCCCCGTTAGGTGGAATATTACCGGCGTTGTCTTCCTGAATCTTTTTCTTTATCCTCTCTTGCAACTCAGGCAAATTCCCCTCTGATGGGTCAACGGGTATCCATGACGATTCTTTTCCAAATACTGTGGTGAGGCTTTTGGAAGTGGAATAACATATCTCTATCCAATTCTGGCTGTAGAACGGGTTATGGTTTACAACTACGAGATACTCTTTCAAAAGGTTCCCGCTTTCATCTTTCTTGGTTAGCCATGCCATGAAAACTCCGTCTTCTATGTTGCTATTACCGACACCCATACTGTTTACAGGTCCGAAAGGGAATGTCACCTTGGCCAGTCCCCTGTAGATTTCCCCGTCGCCGCCAAAGTGTCCGCACATGGCCACTTCAGATTCGAGGAATATGTGCTGCACCTGTCTAATATCGTCGATAACTGTCTTGACAGACTTCCAGAACTCACTGTCTTCATAATTGATGTTTATCTTTAAAAACGCAGGCGCATCGGGAGCAGACGCTTCCATAATGAATGCCGACAAAGGAGCCTCGTTGAAAGCCGTACCTATGCCTTCGGTAATCTCGTTGGTTCCGTCATTCATTGCGTACTGCCAGAACACGAGACCGCGTGCACCGGCGGCCAAGGCGTTGAAAGCCTCGAAACGCAGCATTCCGATAGTCGGCTTGGGATAATAGTCCTCATATTGTTTCGTAGCACTGTTCCATGCACCGTGCGACGAACACATGCAATAGGCATACAATGACTTACCCTGCTCCTTGGCTTTCCTGCCGAAAGCCTCGAGATTGTGGTAGAACATGTTGTAATTCTTCTCGAGCCTGAATGAGCCAGAGACCGCATCGGGAACACCCTCCAGATCCGGATGGGTGTCGTTAGTCGCGGTATTCCCCGAGGTGTTCTTTACATACCGGAAGGGGAAGAAAGCATAGCTCCAAATCTGGGGTTCGAACATCAGCTGCATTGCCTCAATATACTGGTCTGTGTTTTCGCTTCCCGCCGAGAAAGGACTCCATTTTGGTTTCACCTTTGGATTCTCCGAAGTATCGTCACTCTTGGCGATGCCCCATTGATTGTTGGCGGAATCATATGTGTCGTAACAGACGCCTAAATTCAGATATGCCGTCCTTTGCGGATCGGTTTCGGCGAGATATGCCAGAGCGGTAATCGCCTTGTTCCATTCCAGACTGTAGAGAGTATCGAAAACCTGCTGCGAGTTGTCGCCGTCCTTGAGATATTCCAGGCCGAAAATCACCTGTGCCCAGTCATTGTACCTCGGCAGGTTCATCACAAGATATGCCCACGGATAGGTCTTGCCCTTGAAATAATTCCTGATGATGTCAAGATTCTGATAAGTGGTCAGAAAACCGGGGTTGATCAGAAATATAGAGTGAATTTCTTTCTTCTGTCCGTCGGAAGACTTCGCGTTGCTGCAAGCATCCATCACGAGCGAAGCCTGCTCGAGACCTCCCCATACGGCCGCACAGTTGAAGCCGCATTCCCAGACGCTTTTAATAACCTCGTCGAAAGCTCTCTTATAAACAGGATTTTTCAATGATTCGGAATTTATCCGCCTGTATAAATTCATCGGCACGACACCGAAGGCAATAATCGGTAATTCTGTTTCCGACGGTTTGATTACAGATGGGGATGCGACGGCATCCTTGCCAGGTTGCGACTGTTCGTCCTGTCGCTCCATGGCGGCATCATAAATAGTTTTATCCATAAAAAAGACAGTTTATAAAATATTATCGTGTAAATATCTATCTGCAAAACAGACATGTTCAGACTCAAAGGCGAGTCACCTTGAATACATGCATACCGCCCGGAGGGAGGTTTATGGAGATACTGCTGCTCTTCGGAGCGTTGTCGCCGGCAGCTGCTTCTCCTTCTCCTTCTGTTTCTCCTTCAACCGGCTCTGACGGGACGACAGGCGGAACATCGGGAGCATACAGATTTTCATCGCCGTAGACTGTCTTCAGCTTATAACCGGAATCATAAAAAACGTCGAC
>CABUTY010000054.1 GCA_902494595.1 uncultured Porphyromonadaceae bacterium
ATGCGGATTCAATTGCGTAACGGTATCAGGAAGCCTTGAGAAGGCATCATTGGTGATGAAGGAGTGTCAGAAAAAGGGAACGGATACGACGGAAAAGGAACTGCCATCCATATATCTGTTGCCTCCGGAGCTTCTGGAATCATATGCGACGCTTGATGACATGGTGGATTATTTCAAAGACAAGCAATATCCATGGTCATACCTCGTAAAAAAACTTCCGACGTACAATTGCTGGGGGCAGGTTCTGTATGAACTTGAAAACCTGACGAAAGAGGATTATTCAGATGGATATATGTACTGGAACCGGGTGATAACGGCACAGGCATATCTGAGGGAGAATGACCCGATAAGAAACACCTGGTTCATAATGGGTGTATGCTACGACCATTATGATGCCAAGGGAAAGGAATGGGTCAATGACAGTGATCCATCCAATTGGAGTCCATATTCAGCAAGGAGCAAAAACACGGAAATGTATTTGAAAGCTATGCAGCTGATGTTCAAGCCGTCGATATGGAGCTATTCCTTTTTTCCGTTACGGATGATAAACCCTGAGTCTAGTGAATGGATTCCGGAGCCGCTTCCGAAAGGAAAGAAAAGAGTTGCCGGAACAGAATTGTTCAGCAAGGTGTTTCAACGGGGCAGATTTTACCATAACCTCGAAGAATTCCACAAGCGTGCGCAGGAAGAGCACAAGCCAATGTATGCCTGTTGCATGTGTGCCGGCCACGGCTTATGGGACAAAACGACAGAGAAGTACGAAGTCTACTACCCGGAGCCTACTGTCGAAATGCTCCGCTTCGAAGCTTTCAATGCTTTGGCGGCAGGAGCACGCGGACTTGTGTTCTGGAAATATGCCATGGGGATTACCAAGGATGCACTCAAAGCAGAGAAGGGTATAGTGTTCGAAAGTGCTCCGTTGACTGCAAGTCTGGGTATACAGATTGCCAAAGGAGGTCCGAGAGTGGATGAGTCAAGAATCGTCACACTTGAATACAAAGAAAAGCCACTATGGCAAGCTGTGAAAACGGTTATCGGCGAAATCAAGCAGGTTCAAGACATATTTCTGAACTCCGAGATAGTGGAGTATGGCCATTACGGCGGCTCCGAAGAAGAGTATCAGGGATTGGCGAAAGCGAACCTTCCGTTTGGCCCGATAACCGGTGTCTCTGTCGGGAATGGGAAAGATGACGGCGTTTTTATGTCGCTGTTAAAACGAAATGTAAATGGGAAAGATATTAAATATGTTGTCATGGTAAGCCATACTCCGGATTACGGGATGCTGCTGGATGTGAATTATTCCTCTGACTGTGAGCTTAAAACGGTCTTTGGAACAGATAACGTACATATTCCGGTTGACCCTCCTGTTGGACCTTTTGAGCCGGAAGGAATTATCGGAAATCCGGTAGAGAAAGGGCCTTTATATGGCGGGACAGTTTTGAACACTTCAAGGCAGCATACAAAATCGATAACCCTTAACCCCGGAGGCATGCATATATTCAAGGTGGTGAATAAATAGCGCGGTTAAATCAATATGGATTCCCGGGGCCTGCGATATATTGAATTATATTGCAGGTCCCGGGAATATTGTCGTGTGGCTGGAAATTTGTAATTTTGCAAAAAAATAAGGAAGTGATGGAGAGGAAGATATCGGTGGTGATGAATACCTATAACGGGGAGGAGCATCTTGCCGAGGTGCTGGAGTCTTTAGGGGGGTTCGACGAGATAGTGGTGTGCGATATGGAGAGCACCGACCATACCGTCGAGATAGCGCGGCGTTATGGCTGCAAGGTGGTCACTTTCCCCAAGGGCGACGTCACCATCTGCGAGCCGGGTCGCAATACGGCCATCCGCGCCGCCTCCAACCCGTGGGTGCTCGTGGTCGACGATGACGAGCTGGCCACTCCCGAACTTACCGCCTATCTCTACCGGCGCATAGGCGAGGATGGCTGCCCCGAGGCACTCGACCTCCCTATGGTGGGCCGATTCCTCGGCAAATTCAATTACGCCACTCCCGAACACCATATACGCTTTTTCCAACGCGACAAGGCCGACTGGCCTCCTACAATCCACAGTATTGTCAGAATCGACGGTCGTGTGGAAAAGGTGCCGGCTGATATAAAAGGCGTCCATCTGCTTCATCTCGCCGACTCTTCTATGCATCAGATTGTCGACAAAACCAACCGTTATACCGATAAAGAGCTGTTGCGCAGGAGCAATAAGAAGTGGGGGGCCGGCGCCCTGCTGTACCGCCCGGCATGGTTCTTCTTCAGGTCGTACATCCTAAAGCGTGGATTCCGCAACGGAGCCCGCGGCCTTATCGACGCCTTTATGAAGGCGTACTATCAGACAGTGCTGATTGCCAAACTGATGGAAAAGCGTTGGGAAGATGGCTCGCATGAGAATTGAGACGGCTCCCGGCGCCGCGTGGATTGGTGATTACATGGCGGGGGTGCATGACGGGTTCGACCAGTATGGCAGCATTCTTTTCGACGGCCGCAACACCATCCGAGAAGATGTGGTGGCCGGACGACGGATAACGGTGAAACGCTTCCGAAAAGACAAAGGACTGAAGAAGCTGATAAACCGGTTCCGCAAGGGGAAGGCAGTAAAAAGCTTCCGCAACGCCTTGCGGCTTGCAGCTCTCGGCGTGGATACCCCGGAGCCGCTCGCCTATATGGAAGTGCGTGATGCCATGGGATTCCGCAAAGCTCAGTATTATGTCTGCGCATATACCGATGAAGAGGCCATAGAAGATTGGGTCACCGCCCCGGAACGCTTCGACGCCCTCTTCATGACCTCGCTGGCGAAGTTCGTGGCCGACCTGCACGGCAAAGGGGTGATACACAAAGACCTGAACAACACCAATATCCGCTGGCGCCGGGAAGGCCACGCCTACCGGTTCTCGCTCATCGACATCAACCGTATGAGATTTTACGACGGCGGCAAGTTGCCGACAGACGTACGGCTGCGCAACCTTACACATTTCTCCGGGCTTACCGAGGGCTTCCGTTATTTTGTGCGTGCCTATCTCCGGACCGCGATGCTGCCGGAGGGACTGTACGGAGAATCAATACGCATCAAGCGTCAAGTCGATGCCGCCTATGGGCGTAAAAAGCGATTCACCAATGCTCTCAAACGGCTGTTTTCATAGGTGCTGCATGTCGACGAGACGCTTGTAATGGCCGTTCAGGGCGATGAGTTCGGCGTGTGTGCCGCTCTCCACGATGCGTCCGCGATGAAGCACACATATCTTGTCGGCATTCACTATCGTCGAGAGTCTGTGGGCTATCACGAGGGTGGTGCGTCCTTTCATGAGCTTTTCAAGAGCCTCCTGCACGAGGCGTTCCGACTCGGTGTCGAGCGCCGAGGTGGCCTCGTCGAGGATGAGCACCGACGGATCGCGCAGTATCGCGCGGGCTATGGATATGCGCTGACGCTGGCCTCCCGACAGCCGGCATCCCCTGTCGCCGATTATGGTGGAATAGCCGTTCTCCGTCTCCATGATGAAATCGTGAGCGTTGGCTATTCGTGCCGCCTCCTCCACGCGCTCCGGCGTAGCCCCGGGGTCGCCGAAGGCTATGTTGTTGTAGATGGTGTCGTTGAAAAGAATGGCTTCCTGATTCACGTTGCCCATTATGCCGCGGAGGTCGTGCACGCGCAGCTCCCTGACATCGACGCCGCCGACTTTCACGGCACCTCCCTTCACATCCCAAAGGCGCGGGATAAGGTCGGCGAGTGTCGACTTGCCCGAACCCGACTCGCCCACAATGGCCACCGTCTCGCCGGGAGCTATGCTCAGACTGATGTCGCTGAGAATCTCCCTGGCGTCAGGCTCCTCACCGTAGCGGAACGACACATTGACAAGTTCCACGCCGGCAGGTGTATTCTCCGCTACCGGCATTGCGGCGGGATGCCCGGGGTCGCGGATAGGGTTCTCGGCATTCAGAATCTTGTCGATACGTTCCTTGGCGCCCATACCCTTGCGTACCGTGTAGGAGGTCTTGCTCAGCTCCTTGGCAGGATTGATGATGGAATAGAACATCACCATATAGTAGATGAACGAGGCGGCGTCGATATCCGACTCGCCGGAGAGAATCAGCGAGCCGCCGAACCAGAGGATTATGGCCACGGCCATGGTGCCGAGAAACTCGCTCATGGGGTGGGCAAGGGCCGTGCGGCGTCCCACGGAATTGTTGATGCGGTAGAAGTCCTCTGTCTGTTCGTCGAAGCGACTCTCCATGAATCTCTCGGCATTGAAGGCCTTTATGACGCGTAGACCCCCTATAGTCTCTTCGGCGCTCGACAGTATGTCACCCCATTTCTGCTGTGCCGCCAGCGACTTGGCCTTGAGTTTCTTGCCCACGGCCCCCATCACGAATCCTACCGCCGGAAGCATCACGAACACGAACACCGTAAGCTTCCAGCTCACGAAAATCATCATCCACAGACAGGCGATTATCATAATCGGATACTTTATCAGCGAGAAGAGGGAAGCCATTACCGAATACTGCACCTCCTGGACGTCGCCGGAGAGGCGTGCCATTATGTCGCCCTTGCGTTCGTTGGTGAAGAATCCCACGGGGAGCGACAGGATCTTGTCGTACATCTCCCGGCGTATGTCGCGCACCACGCCATTCTGCAACGGCAAGGTGAAGAACTCCGAGAAGTAGGCCGTGAGCACCTTGGCGAGCGTCATCACCACCAGCAGAAGCCCCAGGAAGGCGAGAGTGGCCGATGCCCCGTGCTCACCTATCATCTGCGACACATAATAGTAGAAATTGTTGATGACCATATCCTTGAAAGGGACCGTGCCCGGCTCCATGTACTGATAGTCGGCGTTGCTGATGCCGAAGAGCATCTGGAGAATGGGGATGATAAACGCGAAGGAGAAGAGGGTGAAGAAAGCCGTGAGCAGATTGAAGAGGATGCTCAGCGCTATGTTCCCCTTGTAAGGCCCGGCGTATCTCTTTATGAACAGGAAAAGATCTTTCATCTGAAGTTGTTTCGACTAATTTTTATGGTAAGATTTATTAATATTCTGGAGCAGATTTGGTCGCTTAATGAGGGAGCAACCTCTCGGTTGGTCCCGATTAAAGCGGCCGAAGATGCCCAAAATATTGATAAAGGTTACCATAGAAGTTGTCTAAACTAATTTACGTAACATAAACAATGTAAAAAGTTGTTAACTTTATGGCAACCTTTATCAATCTTTTGGGCGTATTTCTCCTCTCTCATCGACACCGACCGAGAGGTCGCTGTCTGTTGGGTCGCCTTCGCTCCCCGAGCCCTGCGGGGTTCGACAGAAGAAATCCATCCCAAAATCTTAATAAATCTTGCCATAAAAATTAGTTTAGACAACTTCATAAAGTGAAATGTTTTTTGATTTATTATTAAACGTAAATTAGTTGAAACAACTTCTCTGGTTGAGTAGGATTTCAGATGCAAAGTTAGCAAAAAATCGGGAACACACTCCTGACGGAGTGCTCTAAAGGTGGGAGAGCTGGTCGGCGGCTTTGTCGCCCCAATGGTCGAGGAAGTCCTGACGGGAGCGTTTCCAGCGCTTGTGCGACCATAAGTAATATTGCGGCGCCTCCTCGATATTGCTCTGGAGCATCCGGAAACAGCGGCGGGTGATGTCGAAGACGGGGACGTCGGAGGGCTTGCGCGTCACCGGCACGAAACGCAACCGATACATGCCGCGCCGAGGCCTTTCCATATGGCAGAACCATACCTCGGCATCCAGAAAACGCGCCATGCGCTCCGGCCCCGTGAAGACGCCCGTGTCGTGATGTAGGAAGTCGACAAACAGATGTATCTCCCACCTCGGGCGCTGGTCGGCTATGAAGCCTGTCACGGTGGGTATGCCCTCCCGCTTGTGCCTTATGAGGAAGCGGCCGATTTCGTTCATCGGCTCGTTGTTGGCTCCGAAACGCGTGCGCAGCTTATAGAAGAGCCTGTCGAGAGGCTTGTTGTGCAGGGGGTGGTACACCTGTGCGCATACCGCGCCGGCAGGAAAGCTCAGAGGCAGCGACGACACCCATTCCCAATTGCAGTAGTGGCCCAGGAAGAGCACCACGTTGCGCCCCTCTCCGAGTGCCCGGCTGATTACTTCCGGATTCTCCACCTCCATATGCTTGCGGATGCTTTCGGGGCTGAAGGTGAGAAGTTTCAGGGTCTCCACGCCATAGTCGCCGAGCCAGCGGTAGAAGCCTTTCTCTATTTTGCGCAGTTTATCGTCGCTTTTTCCGGGGAACGACTTGCGCAGATTCTCCCTGATCACTTTTCGCCGGTATCCGATTACCGAGCCGGCGAGCCATGCCAGGATGTCGGCGACGATGTAGAGCACTCTCAGCGGCAGCCATGACAGAGGATATGCCGCGCAGCAGAGCAGTGCGTAAAGAATCCTGTTACCCGTTTTCATTTCTCTATTTTGCCGTAATAGCTTGAAATGGATGCTCTGAGGCTTTCAGCGCGGCGAATCTCAGGATGCACAATCCATTTCTGGGCGGCCCAACCGATAATCCACCATCCTGCGGCCAGAATCCACAGATTGATATATTCTGTGCCTACCTGCCAGAGCCGGGCTCCGTCGGTATTCATCTTTACGAATCCCTCCACACCCCATGTCGACGGGCATATGGCCCCGATCCAGCGCCATATCGACGGCATGTCGTAGCGTGGCCAGATGATGCCCGACACCAGCAGGAAGAAGAGCGACGTCACCACCCAGCTCACAAACACCGACTCGCGCTCGGTGACCAGCGACTGAAAGGCGAATCCCATGCCTATGGCTCCTAACGACAGCGGCAGCAGGAAGGCAAGCTCCTGAAGCAGATTTCCCGCCATGGGGAACCGGAACATCATCGGCACGAAGTGTATCATGTAGATTGTGGGTATGAACATGATGGTTATATAGCATAGCGCCTGTCCCACCATGGTGCCGAAAGTGGAGCGTGTGAGATTGTCTGGGTTATAGCGGATGAGCCTGGGGTTCTCATGCTTGGCGCCTCCGGCCATGCCTATCACAAGGATGGTGCATTGCTGGAAGATGAGTATCAGCACGGCAGGCATGATGAAAGAGTCGAAACCGCTCTTGATGTTGCCGATGCTGGCGTTGTGAATGGGCATGAGATTTCCGTCGGTGATTGTTTCGGCCAGCGGTCCCACGCGGTCGATGGTTTCGGTGAGCAGCTCGGAGCCCATGGTCTCCATCACGTTGGTGGCGGCCATCAGGAGAGCCTTGTATCGCAGCAGCAGGCTCATCTCGCAGAACATCACCGCGTTGCCGCTCTCGCCGCGGCCGATCTTGCGCTCGAAGCCTTCGGGAATCTCCAGAATGCCGTAGCATTCGCCACGGTTCATGGCCTCGCGGGCCTCGTTGAGGTCGGCGGCATATCCCCGCTCCCATGC
>CABUTY010000055.1 GCA_902494595.1 uncultured Porphyromonadaceae bacterium
ACGCCATGATAATCGCACACATCACGGCGGATATGCCGCAGCGAGTCCTTCTCCTCGAACACATACCCCACATCCGGCACACGATGCTCCAGCGGTATCGTGCGCACCGTAAGAGCTCCCGTGTCGAGAATCACACTTTCCTCCGGCTCTATGACATTGAACTCCAGCTCAAACGACAAGTCACGGGAAAAATAACCGAATATGGTCTCCAGAATCCTCTTGCCGTCGGCAAATGTATGGATAGTGAGTTTACCCTCCTTGCCGCCGAGAGCCAGCGTGGATACAAGCCCAGGGAGTCCCAGCACATGATCGCCGTGAAGATGGGTGATGAAGATATGGCGCAGGCGCCCGAACTTCAGTCTCTGTCGCTGAAACTGAAGCTGGGCGCCTTCACCGCAGTCAATCATATAGAGCGTTCCACGGTGCTCCACCACCGTCGACGACGGCTGATGCTTCACCGTAGGTTTCGCCGACCCGCAGCCAAGCGTATGTATCCTGAAATCACTCATCCACACTAAGAATTTTGCCGGCGGAATGGGCAGTGATCACAGGAGCATACTGGCTCTGGGCCTCCGCTATACCGAGAGTATATTCGCCGGCACGATCCACATAGCACTCATAACTTATCACATGCGTACCCTTGCCGAGGAAAGGTATGAACAGATTCGTACACGTATTACGCACCTCGCGATAGAACCACACGCCGTCGGAAGAGGTATAGCCCGACAGCTGGTCCACAGGCTCGAGACATGCCGAGCGGCCGTCGATGATTGCCACATAATCCATGTCGCGGTCAGTCGTTACGGTAAGCGTCACCTTCACCTTGTCGCCGACTTTCAGCTCACCCTTCAGCGCCTTGCCGTCTGCGACGCTGTAGATATTCTTCTCAACCTTCAGCTGAGGCACTCCCTGGCTCTTCACCTCGAGCACCGGAGCCACATACTGGCTTACTACGCCGCCCCATGCCGGATTGTGCGACGGCTTCTCAATCACGATGCCGCCATTCCTGACCTGCTCGGGCGTCAACGTCACCGTAAAGCTGTCGGTAAGCTTCGACCTGCGAGGGAGCTCCACGGCGTTGCCGCCAATCGAGAGGACCGCCGGCACCTGCGGCACCGTCCAGTCGGAACCAGTGGCGATGAGTGCCTGTATCACCTCCGCAGTGCCCTGCATGGCACCCCAGTCGAGCGTCTGCTTCGACATCACCAGCCACTGACGAAGACCATTGATCTCACCCACATACTTCTTAGGCTCCCCCTTGGCCATCTCGCCATAGGCTTCGAGCACCTGAGCCGTGGTGATAAGAGGATTCCAGCCGCTCCAGCTTCCCTTGAGGTTCATGAAGCACATACCGCGCTCCGATGTCACCGTGGCATACTGGCGTACCGACTCCAGGATAGCGCCGGCAATCGACTTGTTGCCGAGCCTCCGCTCCAGCGTCACCGCCGTAGCCTTGTTGTAAATGTCGAAGTCCTTCCATTCGGCGGCTATCGCCTTCAGAGCCGCAGCCCTAAGCTGACCGAAGCCGCCGCTATCCTTTACATCAGAGAAGAAGCTCTTGACATACAGATAGTTGAGCAGTTCGGAGGTGCTGAACGAGCGAGGTTTCGACCGCTGCCAGTTCTTGACCAGCTCCCTGTCCATATACGCGAACGCCTTCTCGGCCATCTCCGCGCCATCCTCAGGCAGATAACCCATACCCTCGAGCATGGCGAAATGCAGCAGCACCCTGCCGGTGATATACGGCGATGTAGGCATGCCGGAGCACCAGCTCCAGCCGCCGTCGTTGTTCTGACGGTTTGCGAGCACTTCCATCACGCTCTTCACGGCATCCTGCGCCTCACGGGTATCGGCATATTTCACGAGCGACTGCATGCGCAGCGTCTCGTCAGCGGCATTGTTGACCCACGGCGTATTGCCCAGCTCCACAATCTTGAGCTGTCCGTCGCGCTGAAGATGCGACACAAGAGTGGAGTCGCCGGCATTCTCCGGCGCCGCGAAGGTGCGCAAAGCCTCCGCAATCTGCGGATATTCCGACGTCAGGCCAGCACCTATGGCATTGCCGAAAAGAGCGTTTACCTGTGCCAGGATATTCTCCGAGTCAGGTTTTATGATTGCCGGGAGCGCCGTAACGCATTCCCACAAAGGATTGCCGCAATACTGCAGCGTCACCGTGGCATCCTTGACTTTCGGAGGCATCTTCACGTCCAGCCGCTGCTCGCCGGTGCCGAGATAGAAAGGTGCCGACTCGGTGACGGGAGTGCTGCTGGGGAGTACTGCCACCTCGGTGCCTTCACCATCGGTATGGCCGCCGCCCGAAGCATAAGCCTTCACAATCACCGCCGACATATCGCCGGGTACGGCAAACGGCATCGTCACCACCCTTGAGCCAGACGCAGCCACTTCCTCGGCGGCGAAATCCAAAGTATAAAGCACCTTGCCCGCTATATCGGTGACTACCATCCTGCCCGACAGCGGCAGGGTCTCATCGCTGTTGTTGTAGAGAGTCGCCGACAGCTGAGCCTCATCGCCGGTACGCAGGAATCGCGGAGCGTTCATACGCACCATCACCTTCTTGGCGGCAACAGCCGTGAGCATCTTCACATTGCCGCGCATCTCCTTGTCATAGCCTGCTATCTGGAACTCCCATGTGCCGTTAAACTGCGGCACCTCAAATCCCAGCGTGGCTACACCCTCGGAGTCGGTGACAAGGTCGGGCATGAAGAAGGCCAACGGGCATTCCACAGGCCGTATCTCCTGCTGTTCCGCAGCTGCGGCACCGCCATAATCACCGTTCACGGCCTCGGCATCCTCCTCGGCACTCTCAGCATTATCCTCCATTCCCTTTGCGGCACCATTCATGCGAGGTGCAGACATGGCCATTTTGCGCGAAGTGGTGCGCACTGTGGCAAGCACCTCCTCCGGCGCCCCGTCGGCCACCGCTCCGGTTGATTTCACTTCATTCTGAACATCATAGACATAATAGAAGGCACCGCTGTCGAAGAGTCCACGGTCGTAGGTGTTGAGCGACGGTATGAGGAAACGTCTGTAATTCTTGTTTCTCATCCTGTCAACGCGCGTGAAGTCGGAGCGGCACATCCCCACGCCACGCTTGCTTAGCGACACCGACGACGACCATGACGCCATCCCGTAGGGATTGAAGCTCCACCGGAAGGGTGCCAGGGCATTCAGAGCCTCATTCGACATTACGGCCATTGCCGGTCTGTCGGCCATAGGCCTGCCCCCCGTGGTGAACCGGAATTTCCATACCTCCTTGGCACCAGGCTCCAGACGGTCGCGGAAACTTTCTGTCTCAATCTCCACCTTCTCCTGCTGGCTCACGGGTATCACCGTCACCATTGCCGTGGCATTCTCGAAATCATGCATGCCCGTCAGCGTCACGAACATCCTCTTGTCGGCAGCCGGCGATGCTACTCTGACATCCGCCATGCCGTCGGATACCTTAACCCATTTCTTCTCCACAATCCTTTCGCCATCGTCAATCACGCAGAATATATGGCTGTTGTCATAGCTTGACCCTGCCGGTATCGACACGTGGGTATGACCCGTCTTCATGTCGACAGTCCTTTCAGGGGTCCACATAGCCGTCCTCACCGGCGGCTTTCTGTCGCCACGACGCCAGAGTATCACCTCGCTGCTCACATTTGCCCCCTCCTCATTGTCGGCCATATCCTGCGACAGCGAGAAGAGAAGCCTGTAACGACCCGAGGAGATGCCGGCGAAGTCAGGCTTGAACGAGCCCGACACGAACTCACCTTTCCGCACCTCCTTGCCGGCACTGTCGGTGATGGTATAATATACATTCTTCTGCACGGGATGACCTGTGACATCGTTAACCGTCACATTGCATGCCGTCACATCGCCGGCCTCAATGCGGTCGGGTATGTCGGCGCGTATGCTGTAAGGCGACACTAAAGAGAACATCGACACGGGAGCCTTCTGCGTCTCGCCGTCGGGGGCGGTCACCTCCACGGCAAGAGTGAAGAGTCCTTTGGCATATGGTGTGTCGCGCAGCGTGGCCGTAGGCAACGATATGGCAAACTTCCCGGCATCGTCGGTCCCGGTGGTGCCGTAGCATTCCTGCTCGGTGTCGCACATTCCCCACCAGCGAAGCCATGGCGTGTAGGTCACGGTATATTTCACCTTGGCGCCGGCCACCGGCATCCCGGCATATGTCATGGCCGTGCCATCGATGGCGAGCACATCGCCAAGCCGGAAGTTGTCTGACGCCTTCCCTGTGGTAACCTTGAAGCCGGGCGCCTTGTAATCGGCAATCTCAAAACCGACATCGGCCACACTACGGCCTCCTGACAGCATACGCACACGCCATGTGCCCAAAAGTCCCGACGAGGGTATGCCGAATTTGCCGTTGACACGGCCAAATCTGTCGGCCACAAGTGTCAGCGTGTCGACGCCCTGTCCGTTGGCATCGGCAAGTATCACCTGCACCTCCTTGCCTGGCAGCTCCCGGAATTCATTCCCTTTCCTATCGGCTACAACTCCCGCAAACTTCATCTCCTGACCCGGCTTGTATATCGACAGGTCGGTAAGCAGTTTGCCGTAGGTCTGATTCCCGTCATCACGGTTTGCTGCGCCGTAATTCCAGTAGGAAGTATGAGCCACGCTACCCTTCCTGCGTACCGACACCTTACCGTTCTTGGCGGGGAGCAGCACGGAGCCGTCGGCATCCGTGGTAAATGTCTGTCGTTCGGGAGTACCGCGGTATACGTTTTCCGTCCAGATTACAGTAGCACCCTGCACCGGTGCCTGGTTGGAGGCATCCACCACATATAGCCGCTTGCGGCCGTCGGCACGGTCGGTGACCATGAAATAGCTTATGTCGCTGACGAGGAAAGTGCGGCTTGATATGTCCGACGTTCCGTTGCTGACGATTCCCGACGCATCGGCGCCGGCACTCGCATATATGGCATATACGCCCGGCTCGAGACCGGCCATGGCAAGCGTGTCGACAGCGATGTCGGGAGCCGTGCCGCCCACGGCGAAGGGAACCTTTTTCACCAGCCGACCTTTCCCGGTCATATCCTTATAGTTGGCCCACCCGTCGGTGAACGTGTCAGGGAATCTGTATATCAGTAAATTGCCGCTGTATATACCTGTGGCGTTCAGCCCACATTTCCATGCCGTCGAGGGGAGCACAGCTTCAGGATACGACAGGTTTACAGATTTGCTCGTAAGCTCTTCGATAATGTCATGCACCTCACCGAGTCCTAAGGCCGAGGGATACTTCGCGGTATACCCTCTCGCAATTTCAAGAGCCTTGCGCCGGCCATCGTTGACAGCCTTGGCCGTCGACTCCTTGCCGCCCGTATCCCTTCCATTCCGGGAATAGAGGCTGCGGGCATAGTCGGCAACGAAGCGAGCGCCGTATGCCGTATCGCCATAGCGGCCATAGCATTCCTCGAGCCATGCCTTGCGTTTGGGAGCATAGCTCAGTATGTCGTAATATCCACGGGCGAAGAGAGCCTCCAGCTCCATGTTACCTTTCTCTTTGTTGGTGCTGATACCCTTGTCGAGAAGGCTTTTACGCATTTCTGCGCATCTGTCGGCGGGAGTCAGCGTGCATGCGTCGCCGAAGCGCAGCGGCTCGTTGCCCGTGGCATACGTGCCGACATACTCAGCACCTTTGAGGCGTATGAAATCCATGACTGTCATACCTGCGCGGCGCGCGTCGGCGGTGTTCACCAGCAGCCCGGCAACTTCGGCGAGAGGAACATCACCGGAGATACGCCCGGCGGCGGCGACCGTGGCCATCACGCTTTCGGCAAACATGTCGCCGCTCCATTCAAACACGTCGGCAGGCCGGTCGGCAAGGGGTATGTCACGCTGGTCGTAGACCCACCGCCGCGAGTTGTAGACATTGTTAAGCAAATGCGCCTTGCACATCAGGGCCATTGCGTTCCATGGCGACGCGAGGCTTGAAGCAAGCGTGTCGAAACGCGCGATATTCCCGTTGACACTGTTGTCGGCATCTATTTCCGAGGATGCCACCGTCATCTGTATTGCCGCGCGTATGGCGTTGAGGCCGTCGCCGGCACCTAAGGCCCTGGCATACTCCGCACGGGCGTTGCCCATCACTGTCTGCGGATAGGCGAAGTCGGGGTTGGCAAAGGTGTTGGCGCTATTCCGCACCGTCTGTGCCGTCGTGGGCCGCTTGCCACTCACCCGTTTTCCCATGGCAGGCATGCTTATACTTATAATGCAAAAGAAGGCGAGCGTAAGCCACACCTTCGTTCCTCTTATGTTGTTCCTCTTTTTCATCTGCATATAATGATGCCGTTTAACTAATTTACGTACCATAATCAATATAAAAAGTTGTTAACTTTATGGCAATCTTTATCAATCTTGCCATAAAAATTAGTTTAAACAACTTCAATGCCTATAAGTTTTTATTTTTTCTCCCGTCGTTCACGGTGCATTTTCCTCAGTCGCCGGTTAAAATTCTCATCGGCCTCCTTCATCTTGAAAATCTGTTTCGGCGACAGGAACTTTGAGAATTGACCGTCATATTTCTTCTCAATTGCTGCGCCTTTTTCTCTGGCGCTGTTCATGGCATCCACGGCAGCCTTGTAATCCTCGTCGCTGGCGTTTGAAGAGTTGCGCACCTTACGCTCCTGTGCCTTGACGCTGCGGAAGAGGTTCCAGCGCTCCTCGCTGAGGTTGTTGTAGACCTCCTCGAACTGTTTTTTCTGCGCGGCGTCAAGACCCATTTCCTGCGACAGGAACTCAACACGATACTGCTGAATCTCCCTGCGCATCGCCGCCTTGTCCTTACCTGTCTTGTTCTGCGCCATAACCGGCAGAAGTGCCGACATCATCAGCAGCATTGTCAAAAATATCTTCTTCATGTCAAATATCTTATTCGGTTTCGCCAAGGCTCTCGAAGTCCTCCTCGAAGTCTTCTATGCTGTCGTACGACGATACCACGTCATTCTCAATCTCCATGTCAGAGAGCATATTGTCGGGTACATAAAAGCTCTCGCTCTGCGCCGCCTGGTCCATAAGCAGGGCTATCTGCTGCGGCGGATTGTCGAGGTTGATGGATTCCGTTTTCATAAACCGTCCGAACACGTTCATCATCAGCCATATGCCGCCGAACATCGCTGCCAGATAAACATAGGGTTTCAATTTCTGCCAGCGCGTCATCTCCACATGCCTCTCTATGGCCGCCATCTCCGGCAACGATGTAAGCACCTTATCTGTCACGGAGTCAAAATAGTTGTCGGGAACCCGCATATGCAAGTCCCTGCCAAACTTCCTTTCAAGCTCCTTCTCAGCTATATCATATTTGTCCGACATTACCTATCAATTATTACAAATCTACTTACTCCGACATTACTGCCGCGCATAGGTTTAATCCGCC
>CABUTY010000056.1 GCA_902494595.1 uncultured Porphyromonadaceae bacterium
AGCCATCTCGCGGAACTGTATTCTGGAGATACCGAACTGCCTCATATATCCTTTGGGACGGCCGGTGAGTTCGCAGCGGTTGTGCAGGCGTACGCGGCTGGCGTTGCGGGGAAGCTTCTGCAGTTTGGTAAGCGCCTCGTAGTCGATGTTGCCTTCGGCGTCGGCCAGCGACGCTTTCTTCAATGCCGCTTTCTTCTCGGCATATTTGGCAACCATGCGCTGACGCTTTACCTCACGCGCTTTCATTGATTCTTTTGCCATTTTCTATATATGTTCAAAAGTGATTGATCTGTAGTTCCGTTATTTCTTGAAGGGGAGGCCGAACTTCTTGAGGAGGGCGAAACCTTCCTCATCGGTCTTTGCGCTGGTCACGAACGTGATGTTCATACCCTGCAGCTTCGGAACGTTGTCGATGTTGATCTCGGGGAAGATAATCTGCTCGGTGATGCCGAGGGTGTAGTTGCCACGGCCGTCGAGCTTGTTGTTTATACCCTTGAAGTCGCGTATACGTGGCAGAGCCACGCGAACGAGACGCTCGAGGAACTCATACATTCTCTCGCGGCGGAGTGTAACCATTACGCCTACGGGCATCTTCTTACGGAGCTTGAAGGCGGCGATATCCTTGCGTGAGAGGGTGGGCACGGCCTTCTGGCCGGTGATTGCCGTGATTTCGGTCACGGCTGTCTCTATGAGCTTCTTGTCCTGGGTGGCGTCGCCGAGACCCTGGTTGATCACGATCTTCTCCAGACGGGGCACCTGCATAGGAGTGGTGTACTTGAATTCCTCGGTAAGCTCGGGAACAATCTTCTCCTTATAGATTTTTGAAAGTGTAGTCTCGCTCATGCCTTGATCTCCTCTCCTGATTTTTTAGCGTAACGCACCAGTTTGCCGGCCTCGTTGCGGCGGCGGCCGATGCGGGTGGGCTTACCGCTCTTGGGGTCCACCACATTAAGGTTAGATATATGCACCGGAGCTTCAATCTTGACGATGCCGCCCTGGGGATACTTGGCGGTCGGCTTGGTGCTCTTGGAGACAATATTGATGCCTTCCACGATGGCGCGGTTCTTCTTTACCAGCACCTCGAGAACGCGGCCGGTCTTACCTTTGTCGTCGCCGGCGTTGACATAGACCGTGTCCCCTTTCTTTATATGCAATTTTGCCATTTTTGTATACTTGAGAAATATTACCGATAGAGGGGCATATACCCCTTTGCATCAGAGCACCTCGGGGGCGAGGGACACGATTTTCATGTTGGTAGCACGCAGCTCGCGGGCCACAGGTCCGAAGATACGGGTTCCGCGGAGCTCGCCGTTGTTGTTGAGCAGCACGCAGGCGTTGTCATCGAAACGGATGTAGCTGCCGTCGGCGCGACGGATTTCCTTCTTGGTACGCACCACGACGGCCTTCGACACGGTGCCTTTCTTAACCTCCGACGACGGGATGGTGCTCTTGACGGTCACTACGATAGTGTCGCCCACACTCGCATACCGGCGTCCGGTACCGCCGAGAACGTGGATGCAAAGCACTTCCTTCGCACCGCTGTTGTCGGCTACTGTCAAACGTGATTCGGTCTGTATCATGGTTACTTAACTTTTTCGATGATTTCAACAAGTCTCCATCTCTTGGTCTTACTCAAGGGACGTGTCTCCATCAGACGAACCTTGTCGCCAACGGAGCATTCATTCTTCTCGTCGTGAGCGTGATATTTCTTTGTCTTGTTGACAAATTTACCGTAAATCGGATGTTTTTCTTTCCATTTAATTTCGACAGTAATGGTCTTGTCGCACTTGTTGCTCGAAACCACTCCGACACGCTCTTTTCTAAGATGTCTTTTCTGTTCTTCCATTTTTTACAGATTGTCAGCGGGTTGTGTTACTTTGCGGCGGGAGCTGCCTGAGCAATCTCCTTCTGACGCAATACTGTCTTCAGACGTGCGATGTGACGGCGGTCACGTGTAATCTTCGCCGGATTGTCTGAGGGAGTAATCGCGTGCGCTACTTTCAATTCACGATAAGCCTTCTCGGCAGCCTCTATCTGGGCCTGCAGCTCCTGAATGCTTAATTCCTTGATTTCTTCCTTTTTCATTTTTAACTCTCGTTGTTTTGTCGTTTTGCAGACATGACACACCCCCGACCCCTCCCCCTTTCTTGCAAAAGGAGTGCGCCGGGACTGCATCGCCGGAATGGTCTTACCCTTCCGAATCGCAAAATTAATAAAAATTTCCGACTTATCATGCATCCTCCCCCATTTTCAGGCATAAAAAATCTAAAAAACGGGGAAATACCGTAAAAAGGCACCCCCGACCTGCATGAAACAAGACGGGGGAGCCGGATAAACTATCTATCTGGGAATGGTGCTCAGGGGCACCATCACACGTTCTGGGAGGGGTCGTAGTCGCGGCGCACGATGAACTTTGTGAGCACGGGGAGCTTCTGGGCAGCGAGGCGGAGAGCTTCCTTGGCCACATCGTATGGAACGCCGTCCACCTCGATGAGGATACGTCCCGGGGTTACAGGTGCCACGAATCCTTCGGGGTTACCTTTACCTTTACCCATACGAACCTCGGCAGGCTTCTTGGTGATAGGCTTGTCGGGGAAAATACGGATCCAGATCTGGCCCTGACGCTGCATGTAACGGGTCACTGCCACACGGGCAGCCTCGATCTGACGGCCGGTAATCCATTTCGAATCCAGAGTCTTGATACCGAACGAGCCGAACGCCAGCTGGTTGCCGCGCTGAGCCTCGCCCTTCATCCGTCCCTTTTGTGAGCGACGGTACCTTGTTTTCTTAGGCTGTAACATTATCTTGGGTTCTTTATCTTATCGGTTATTGTTCTTTTTGTTGCGGAAACCGCCACGGCCGCCGCGGGGAGGCATGGGGCGTCCCGGCTCTTTCTGGCCAGCCACGTAGGAGGGGGTGAGCTCTTTCTTGCCATACACCTCACCACGGCAGATCCAAACCTTGATACCGATGATACCGACCTTGGTGAGAGCCTCAACCATAGCATAGTCGATGTCGGCACGCAGAGTGTGGAGAGGAGTACGACCCTCCTTGAACATCTCGCTGCGGGCCATTTCGGCACCGTTGAGACGTCCGCTCACCTGCACCTTGATACCCTCGGCACCCATGCGCATCGTGGAGGCAACGGCCATCTTGACGGCACGGCGGTAAGCTACCTTGTTCTCGATCTGACGGGCGATGTTGTTGGCAACAATCTCCGCATCCAGCTCCGGACGCTTGATCTCGTAGATGTTGATCTGCACATCCTTGCCGGTAATCTTCTTGAGTTCCTCCTTGAGGATATCCACATCCTTGCCGCCCTTACCGATAATCATACCGGGACGAGAGGTAGCGATGGTGATGGTGGCCATCTTCAGAGTGCGCTCGATGATGATACGCGACACGCTGGCTTTTTCCAGACGCTTATGAAGGTACTTGCGGATCTTGGAGTCCTCCAGTAGGGTTTCTCCATATTTTTTGCCGCCGTACCAGTTTGAGTCCCAACCGCGGATTACACCCAGACGGTTGCTGATCGGATTAACTTTCTGTCCCATAATGCGTCAGTCTTTTTTAGAGTCCATAGTGTCAACGAACAAAGTCACGTGGTTCGAACGTTTGCGTATTCTGTAACCGCGGCCCTGGGGAGCGGGACGCATGCGCTTGAGCATCGGGGCAGCGTCCACGAAGACTGTCTTTACGAACAGTTCGCCGGCCTCGGCCTTCCGATCGTTCTTCTGTTCCCAGTTGGCGATAGCCGACCGGAGAAGCTTCTCGACCTTGCGAGAGGCCTCCTTGTTGGAAAATCTAAGTATGCCGAGGGCTTTGAAAGCCTCCTGGCCGCGGATCATGTCCACGACGAGGCGCATCTTGCGCGGCGATGAAGGCACGTTGCGGAGACGGGCTCCGTAGGTGGTCTTCCTGGCTTCCTTTATAGCGTCGGCTGCATTTCTCTTTCTTACACCCATTGTATTCTTTTCTTTTTACTTGAATTGTTTGTGGGGACCGTTATTTTTTCTTATTGCCGGCGTGTCCACGGAAGGTGCGTGTCGGCGCGAATTCGCCGAGCTTGTGGCCCACCATGTTCTCCGTCACGTATACGGGGATGAACTTGTTACCGTTATGCACGGCGAAAGTATGTCCCACGAAGTCGGGCGAGATCATCGAGGCGCGGCTCCACGTCTTGATGACGCTTTTCTTACCGCTCTCCTCCATTGCTGCGACCTTCTTCTCCAGCTTTACGCTGATAAACGGTCCTTTTTTAAGCGAACGACTCATGATTGCTTCTTTATCAAATTATTTTTTCCTTCTTTCAATTATGTACTTCGAGCTATGCTTCTTGGGCGAGCGTGTCTTGAGGCCCTTGGCATAGAGACCTGTACGGGAGCGGGGATGACCACCAGACTGACGGCCTTCACCACCACCCATCGGGTGGTCTACAGGGTTCATGACAACACCACGGTTGTGGGGGCGACGGCCCAGCCAGCGGCTACGGCCTGCCTTGCCGCTCTTCTCGAGGTTGTGGTCGGAGTTGCCTACCACGCCGATGGTGGCGCGGCATGTCAGCAGGATGCGACGGGTTTCTCCGGAAGGTAATTTGATGATCGCATAGTTGCCCTCACGAGAGGTAAGCTGTGCGAACGTGCCGGCGGAGCGTGCCATTGAGGCGCCCTGGCCGGGTCGAAGCTCTATACAATGGATGAGTGTGCCGACGGGTATCTTCGACAGGGGGAGGCAGTTGCCTACCTCGGGGGCGGCATTCTCGCCGCTCACTACCGTCTGACCTACCTCCAGGCCGTTGGGGGCTATCATATAAGCCTTTGTACCGTCCTGATAGTAGAGCAGGGCTATGCGTGCCGAGCGGTTGGGGTCGTACTCGATGGTCTTGACCGTCGCCGGTACGCCGTCGTTCACTCTCTTGAAGTCGATGAGACGCAATTTCCTCTTATGGCCGCCGCCGCGATAGCGCGTCGACAGATGCCCCGACGAGTTGCGGCCGCCTGTGCTCCGCTTCCCGACTGTAAGAGTCTTCTCTGGTGTGGTAGCAGTGATTTGTCCTTTGAACACACCAATAACCTTGTGTCTTTGCCCGGGGGTGGTGGGCTTGAATTTTCTTACTGCCATTTTTAAAGATTGCTATAATAGTCGATTTTCTGTCCCTCGGCCACAGTCACGTAAGCCTTCTTGAAGGCATCCTGACGGCCGCGGATGAGCCCTTTCTTTGTGTAGCGCTGTTTGCGCTTGCCCGCGTAGTTGGCGATGTTCACCCTCTCAACGCGCACATTGTACATCTTCTCCACAAGGTCCTTGATCTGGAACTTGTTGGCGTCGGGAGACACCTTGAAGGTGTAGCAGTTCTGTTTCTCGCTGAATGCGGTGGCCTTCTCGGTCACGAGCGGTTTGATCTGTATGTCCATTTCGTGTCTCCTTATTTGAAGTCATTGATTATGGCGATGCTGTCCTCTGTCACGAGCATTGCATCGTTGTTGAGCACGCTGTAGGCATTGAGGTCCATGGCGCGCATCAGCAGCGCGTTGGGTACGTTGCGCACCGACAGGTACACGTTCTCGTTGTTCTCCGGGAACACCAGAAGCACCTTCTTGTCCTCGAGCTTGAAGCTCTTGGCCATGTTGATGTAGTTCTTGGTCTTCGGGGTGTCGAACGAGAAGTTCTCCACAACGATAATCTTGTTATCGTTAACGCGGCTTGTGAGGGCGATGCGGCGTGCAAGAGCCTTCATCTTCTTGTTAAGTTTGGAGCGGTAGTCGCGGGGACGGGGTCCGAACACGCGGCCGCCATGATAAAGCACCGGGCTGTTGAGGTCGCCGCGGCGTGCGCCGCCGCCACCCTTCTGGCGTCCCATCTTGCGCGTGGAGTAGGATACCTCGCTGCGCTCCTTGCTCTTGTGTGTTCCCTGCCTTTGGTTGCCAAGGTACTGCTTGATGTCGAGATAAAGGGTATGCTCCGCATTCCCCTTCTCCAGGTCACGGCCGAATACCTCCTCGTTGAGGCTGACCTTGCGGCCCGTGTCCTCACCTTTGATGTTGTATACTGCTAATTCCATTATTTCTCAACTAAAACTATTGAACCTTTGGGACCGGGTATGGAACCCTTGATCATTAACAAATTGTGCTCCGGGATCACCTTGATGACCTGGAGGTTCTGAACGGTGACTCTCTCGTTGCCCATCTGGCCGGCCATGCGGAGGCCTTTGAATACCTTAGCGGGGTACGAGCAGGCGCCGATTGAACCGGGAGCACGGAGACGGTTGTGCTGGCCATGGGTCTTCTGGCCCACGCCGCCGAAACCATGACGCTTCACAACGCCCTGGAAACCTTTGCCTTTCGATGTGCCTACCACATCCACGAAACCACCCTCCTGGAACAGATCTACCGTCAGGGTATCGCCCAATGCGGGTACTGTCTCAAACGACTTGAACTCGGCCAAGTGTCTCTGCGGAGCCACGCCTGCCTTCTGGAAGTGTCCGGCCATGGGCTTGGTCACGTGCTTCTCCTTGGCTTCCTGGAAGCCTATCTGCACTGCCTCGTAGCCATCTTTCTCCAAGGTCTTGATCTGCGTAACCACGCAAGGACCAACTTCGATAACAGTGCACGGCACGTTCTTGCCGTCGGCACTGAAAACGGATGTCATTCCGATTTTTTTTCCTAATAATCCTGGCATTTCTTTACGTGTATTTACGATTGATTTTTTTACTTTGTCAGCGCGGTCAGACTTTTATGGATACGTCCACACCGCTGGGGAGCTCGAGTTTCATGAGCGCGTCGACGGTCTTGGCTGTGGAGCTGTAGATGTCGATGAGGCGCTGGTAGCTCGAGAGCTGGAACTGTTCGCGCGCCTTCTTGTTGACGAAGGTCGAGCGGTTGACGGTGAAGATCCTCTTGTGGGTGGGCAACGGTATGGGACCGCTTACCACTGCGCCGGTGCTCTTTACCGTCTTCACAATCTTCTCGGCCGACTTGTCGACCAGATTGTGATCGTACGATTTGAGTTTGATTCTGATTTTCTGGCTCATATGTTTGTTATGACTATTTTGTCTGCTTATGATTGTTCCGACCCTCTCTCGGGGGAGGGCCGGAACATCCGTGATTTTATTTTAGCAGGTCGACACGGCCGTTGCACTCTGTGAGTACCGAACGGGCTATCGAGGGGCTTACTTCGCTGTAGTGGCTGAAGGTCATGGTGCTGGTGGCACGTCCGGATGTGATGGTACGCAGTGCCGTCACATATCCGAACATCTCGGCCAGCGGGGCGGTGGCTTTCACGATACGTGCGCCACTGCGGCTTGTCTCCATGCCTTCCACCTGTCCGCGACGCTTGTTGAGGTCGCCGATGACGTCGCCCATCGACTCTTCGGG
>CABUTY010000057.1 GCA_902494595.1 uncultured Porphyromonadaceae bacterium
CCATCTCAAACAACTCTTCCAATCCCTCCGGGAGGAACTGCCAAAATGCTTCACTCGTTTTCATGCCACAAATTTAACACTTCCTACAAAATCTATGCACCGAGTTTTCGGCTTGACCCCATTTTTATGACAGGTTTCTCAAGGCTGACAAAGAACTGAACATATATTGGAAGGAATATTGCCAGCTTAATAACCGACTTGACTATATGGATCTCGACTCTCCGGAATACCGGGAGGCCGAGGTAGATTGTGAGAAGGCCAAGGCTGAACATGATGAACGCCAAAAGGAGGTTCAGAAACTTTATTCCGAGTATGAGCAGGCTAACTGCGACTGTAATCCGGTATTCCGTTTCAGGGCGGAATATTTAGAGGTGATTGTTATCAGATATCTCGGCATAGCTTCAGCCATAATTACAGACATCAAACAAATCAGGGAGGGCTTATGAAGAAGATATTATTGAAAGAGGCCGAAAAACATCGAGACACGGTTCCGGCCAAGCTTTGCAACTGTCTGTATGATGTCTGCAATAACGTATTGTTTAAGGCCACCACACCTGTTATGTTCTGCGTCCACATGAACATGCTGTTTGAAGATAGTTTCTTCATTCCAAGAAGGAACAAGGGTGTTCATATATGTTTTATGGTGTTCATGGTCGAGCAGCAAATCCCAGACGAGGACCATGCCATTGAATGGTCGACCCTCTTCATAGAACGTTGTGACATCAAAGATAAATATTATAAAAGTCATCGCAGCGATGACCTAAGATCCGACTCGTCAAGGTCAGTAGAATTTCGTGAAGACATAGAAAATGCCATCAAAACCTGGAAAGCGATGGGACTTGCCCCACGTTAACACAGCACCGACACAAAATATACAGATTTTAACACACTCTAAACGCGCTATATCGCTAAAACACAGCATATAGCGCGTTTAAATTTTTTGCGTTGCCACAGCGCGACACATGGTAACACTTGGAGACGGCAGTAACTTTGCATCGGAAACGAAAGGTATCAAATGCTACAGTACCTGACAATTTTTTTAGGGGCCAGGTTTACAACCGCAATGAGCCGGGCTTGCGCCTTCTCTCCAGATGTCATCGATGATGAATTTCAGCCCCCAGGTAAAAATGCTGAATCGTTTCCTTCCGTTGCTTTTCATTGTAGGAATGACGTAGCGGCGAGACTTGATGATCCCCTCAATGAAAGCACATGCGTATGCGATAAGGACAACCGCAAGCATATTCTTAAACCGACCTGTGGCCTCCAGATGAGACCGCTCAATATTAAATCCCGCTGTTTTCATGGCTCTGAAGGCAGTTTCAATCTGCTATCTGAGTCTGTAGATCTTGTCGGTGAACGATGATTTCTCCGGGGTTGCCAGTATCAGCAGACTGTCTTCGCCGTGCTCCTTCCGTCTCATCGCATAGATACGTACTTTCATGTTTTTACCGAACTTGTATGAGCCGGAGAGCACAACGTTCCGGCCCGTGCCAAGGGAGGATAAAATGTGTCTAAGCATGCGGCTCTTACCTGTTGATGTGTTCTGGACATAGCTTGTCTCCCTGATTCTCAGACAGTAAGGAATCTTCATGGTCTCAAGCCACCGCACGAAGTTATAGTATCCGAACTCTCTGTCGGCCACAAGACACGCTATCTGTTCGGGGCGGATTATGTCAAGCACGCATTCCATGAATGAAATCTGCTCGGTAAATTTAGTCGCACCCCGTTTGTCAAATATGCGGAAATATATCGGGATGGAGATTCCGTCAAAACATATCCCCACGACCAGAATGTTATAAATCCGAGTGCCAAGTTCCCATGTGGTGCGGTCCATGGTAAGAATATATCTTTTCTGCGGAGGCAGCACTTTGAGTATGGCTTTTCCAATCAGGGCAACCGGAAAAATATTCAAGGCAAGAAGACGTTCTATTCTTCTTATGGTTGATGATTGTCTGGCGCCCGAAAACATCGCGCTTGCAAGTCTGGAGAGATTTACAGACAGGGTCACGAACATTGCGCGTATAAGAGCTTCCAGACATTTTTTATGAGAAAGCTGGAGTCCGTCAATCCAAATCAGAGCGAAAATTGTTTGTAAAGTATCCATGTGGCAACCGGTTTTAGTGGAACTTCTTTTATTTTTAAAACAAACCGGTTGCCACTTTTCCTTATACCTTTGGCAATCATCGGGTTAAAAAACGCGCCGTTTAAGATTTATTAAATATAAGCCCAGCTTTCCGTCTGATTTTCAGTCAATTAAAAATTGTCAGGTACTGTAGCTAAACGTACCTTGGTATTTCCAAAATACACTCAAAAAAATCAATCATAATATATGAATAGTAAACTGCTCACTTCTAAAGCCGCTGCCGAATACCTCGGCATCTCGCTCTCCTATCTCCGAAAGTTGATGATGAATCGCGTCATCCCCATGTACAAGCCCAACGGCAAACTCTGCTACTTCGAACCGGTAGACCTCGATGCCTACCTCACCAGCGTTCGCATCGCTTCTCAGGATGAAATCAATGCCCGCCCCAACGATTACCTCCACAAAAACAGCAACCGATGACCAAAGGTGTCAATGTCTATGAGTTGATGCATGCCTTCTGGCAGGAGAATGAATACGAACCATTCTCCACTGCAGAGATTGCCCTGTTCTTCTTCCTGCTGGAACGTGCCAACTGCCAACGATGGATGATGCCCTTCAAATGCTCCACTGCTCTTGCTTGCAGATCTATCAATGTGGCCAAGCAGACTTTTCTCACGGCTCGACACGGATTAAGCTGTCGCGGACTAATAGTTTTCTCACAAGGCAAAGGTAAAGCCATCGCGCCAACTTATACGGTCATTTCTGAACCTAATAGATGGACTAATGGTAAGCCCGAAAAGCAGACAGAAGAAGTAACGGATAACATAACCGAAAGCAAGACCGGTAGCCTGCCTCCTTTAGAAGATAATAAGATTCAAAATAAAGATATAATATCTTCTAATGATAAAGGTCAGACAGAAATTTTAAGTCTCGATGAATTAGAGAAAATCTTTCTTGCCGATACTGCCTGGCAAGACGAAATCCTCCGGGAACTTCCGACTGTAGACAGCATAGAACTGAAACATCAGATTAGTGGCTTCTTCACTCGGCTGCGCGACAAAGGTGAAAATGAAAGGGAAGAACAAGATTGTCGCAGCTACTTCATTAACTCATTACGCAAATTTTTAAACAACAATCATAATGCAATTCAACAATCAGACCCCTCAAAGCGTCGGGGGAATCCTGTCACAGCTACGTCAGCGCGGGACTACGACGCACCGTTTTAAGCTGCCCATGACGGCAGCCAATGCTAAACTCTTCTTACAGACTGCTTTGCAGTTTCAGGTTGAGGAACGAGGCCGCGAGTTTATAATGAATGATAACATCTCAGAAATACTTGACAGACTGTCACGTGTACTCACAGAGGGCAGCTATCACTTCGGTCTCCATTTCTGCGGCGGCTGCGGCAACGGCAAGACCACCTTCGTCAAAGCCTTCCAGACCGTCATAAACCGGCTTCAGCTCAAAATCGAGGAGGAATGCTACGGCAACTGGGCCATACGCATCATGGACGCCCGCGCCATAGCCGATCTCGCCAAAAACGACAACGACGAGTGGCAGCAGCTGTGCCGAATACCCATGCTCGCTATCGACGACCTCGGCACCGAGCCGGTAGAGGTGCTCGACTACGGCAACGTGCTCTACCCCATCGTCGATCTACTGACCCGCCGTTACGACCGCCAGCTATTCACGGTCATCACCACCAATCTGACCTCGGAGGAAATCCGCGCCAAATATGGTGAGCGAATCGCTGACCGCCTCAACGAGATGATGACAAAGATAGTCTTCCGCGACTCCTCTTTTAGGAGGCCATAATTCCGGCGTCCATCAGTGAGAAGACGTTCCAAAAGCCAGCTTACGCGACATGAATCGATGGTGAGGGGGTCCATTTTGGACTGCCCCAATGATAATCAACAGAGTACGAGTATTACGTCTCGCATATGAGCCTATATTAGATAATTTTATCTCATGACCAAATAAGAATTAACGAGTATAATCGCACAGCGTGAGCCTATTCTTGCAAATGCCGTTGGCAAGATGGCCGACTACATACAGGACCAATGGGGCGGATCTTATCCATCCAAGGAGCAGACCGATGCTGTCAATGCCTACCTAAAATCCGTAAATGCTGACGGCAATGGTACGATGAGCGAAGCCAACGTCGAACACCGTAGGATAGCGACTGAACGGATAACTATAAGCGCTATCCGTGTCCTAAACCGCGAACAGCTTGACCGATTGCAAGATGTGTTGAATCACATTGCAGCCGATAAGGAATACTATATGCCCGAGCGAAAGAACGGTTTGGGCCGGTAACGAAGCTTTAGCGATGCGGCATCAAGAGATGCTTCAATCCGGCAACTAAGGATATATTCCGGGGACAGACTCCATTCAACAGCTATGACATCTTTTCCCTTTCATTCGACATTAACCTCTTATAATTTTATTTAATGAACCAAACCAAACACAACCAACAAAACCCTCTCACCCCATCACTGTGTGTGAGACTCACTCCGGAGAAGCTGAATCATCTCGCGGAACCGACCAAATCCAAAGCATCAAGACTCGATGCCTATCTCTATCTTCTACACATTGCTGAGATAGCAACAGCCACCCAAGAGTCCTTTTATGGACAGACCTCCGATCCGGAAGCAGCCTGCTTTGTAATATCGATCACCGATTTGGCTAAACAATGTCACTGGTCCCGTGAGACTGTCCGCAAGTTCCTTGACCAACTGGCGGTCTGTGGCCTGCTGGCAAAGACTCAGGTCGGCGGTCGCACAATCGTCACCATGACAACAGAGCGTGACGATGCCAAACAACCATCAATTCTTGAAAAGCCCCAGACTCCATTCGAGATGCCGGACCAGCTATATTACAAGATTGACGAATGGCTGATTGGTATCATTGACAATTCCGAACTCGCCGATATAATCGAAGAGACAGTTGCTTCTTTTGACCGCACAAACGAGGATGCGTATTCGCAGAGGGTAACAGCCTTTCAGTACTCACTGATTCAGCAACTGATTCCGAGATGGTTCGTTAACGCGCCTACTGTTCCAGAAGGCGCAGACTCCTACAGCCTTGAATGTCTTAAGCACATCTTCTCAGAGTGTCTATCCGACAACTGGTCTGAATGGCTCAATTTTCTCGACAAATATTGCCCCGGCCTTAATCGAGGAAGTTCCCTTGTCGAGCCTAGCACGGACCCGGGCCCAATCAAATCCGCCAGGTATGCTTACTACGCCCTCTTCATCCATTTGAAGGTAGATTTCATATACTCCTGGCACTAAAACTCGCCTGAGCTTGCTCTCGCAGCCGCCGATGACCGGAGTTCTATAGGTGCCCATTCTGGCCTCTCAGACGTGCGCTATGCGCCTTTCCGGGTGTATGCCTGAACGACTGCCATAGTCATCGTCCAGGTTAGCTTATAGACAACGCGCTTGCGCACAGTTGCCACATAGGACCTATGATGGGGAGCCTAATAAACCCCAACGGATTGAAAATCCATCGGGAGTTGCCGCATCGGCAGGCCATTTATGAGCAAGCTCAGGCCATTTGTAACACAATATCAACCATTAATAATCAAGCTCATGGCGAAACAGGTATTTGATTTTCGTCCGTCAGCGGGCATCACTACAAACCAGTCGAACGAGCACCAGCGACGGTGGTCTGAGAAGAACTGGCAGCGTGCCGCCATGAACGGCAATTATGACAGAACCCGTGCCCATCTCAACTTTGAGATTTCCAAGGGTGGCGTAGTTCAACCTATAGATCAGTCGAAGAGTATCCCCAGGCGTATCAGGGAGACCCTTGCCGAACGTGAAATAGTCGACCCGAATGAGGAGATGAAACGCAAAGGCAAGGAGCCCAATCGCCGCACCGTAGTGAACATCATCTTCGGTGGAAGTCGCGAGCAGATGCACCATCTTGCCTTCAGCGATCAGACAGTCAATCTGGAAAATGGTGCGGACAATTCTAACATCACACGCTGCAAAGACATCGAGGATTGGGCGAAGGATATATACGCATTCGTGTGCGACAAGTGGGGTGAAGACAACATCGTTGGTTTCTATGTACACTGCGATGAGTTGAACCCGCATATCCATTGTACTTTGTTGCCTATTAATCAGCAGAATAAGTTTGCACACAAGACTATATTCGCTGGTGAGAACAAAAGTGATTTCCGCGAACGGACCATTCAGCTTCACAATGAGCTGGCCGTTGTCAATGCTAAATGGGGACTTGATCGCGGTCAGAGTGTCAGGGAAACCGGAGCGCGTCATCGTTCGACAGAACAGTATCGTGCGGAACTCCACAGAGAGTGCAACGATCTGGAACTTGAGATAGCTGAAAAGCACGAGACTCTTCGGGATCTGTATGCGGATATTCATCAGGCAGAGACGCGATGCAAGGGTCTCAATACGATGATTGCGAACCTCGAAAATCGCGAGGCTGATCTCAATGACCAGATTGACCGATTGGAAGCAGACCATGACGCCGGGAACGGCGATGCCGAAGAACTGCGTCAACGCATTGCTAACCTCCGGGGTGAGCTCCGTACGACCGAATCCTCACTCGAAGACAAGCGTCAGAAACTCAAGACGGCCGATAAGCAACTTGCAAAGCTTCAAGATGAACTCAAATCCGTCAACGAGAAACGCGACAATGCGGCAAGAACTTATCATGATTTCACAACGAAGAACCAGGAGCAGATGCGCATGAGATTGACAGATGCCGTGTTCGGTCGGACAGTTGTCGATATGCGTTCTCTTATCGCATCCATGACGCCGGAACAGAAAGCCGAATTCGATGGCGAGTTCCTCATGGCGATGGCCGAGAAGCCCAACGAGATCCTGAAGTGCGCGATGTACCTGTTCATGGGCTATCTCGATGGCGCATCTCAATTCGCCCAGTCTTGCGGCGGCGGTGGCTCATCCTCCGACCTTCCCTGGGGCCGCAAGGATGACGAAGATGACCGTCGCTTCGCCTACCGCTGCATGATGCAAGCCCACAAGATGCTCAAACCTGCCAGCCCTCGTCGCGGCATCTTCCGCCGCTGACCCATGGAGGGGGGGCCGCGTTTTGAGGACATCCACTGAATATTAGACAGATACGGTCACTTACAGCTAATAAGTATCTCGTATAAATAAATTAATGCATTGACATGTTAAGCCGCAGGTCTACAGAATTTAATCATGTATTGATTGCCTATGCCGGAGAGTATGTTTTCTACGGCGGCAAA
>CABUTY010000058.1 GCA_902494595.1 uncultured Porphyromonadaceae bacterium
ACGGCTTCCTTCAGATTCGGAGTCGCCTCCGACACCCTTGCTTTCGGCTATGCGCTTCCCGCTATCGGGGTGCGCTCGGGACTTTCACCCGTTAGATTATGCCCATGTCGGGCGAACTAAGGCAGGGGCCGGAATCCATCACGGATGCCGGCCCCTTAATCATACATTATCTAACTCATTCAATTATCTAACTCATTCTTAATGTCTTTTGTTGTGATTATCCAAGCGAAGCGAGGCTTGCGCGAATTGCGGCGAGCTTCTCCTCAGCGTCGCTCTTCTTCTTGCGCTCCATGGCCACTACAGCCTCCGGAGCGTTTGCCACGAATCTCTCGTTGCCCAACTTCTTCTCGACGCCGGCAAGGAACTTAGTGTAATATTCGAGGTCCTTCAGCAGCTTGGCCTTCTCGGCCTCCACGTCAATCTTGCCTTCCAGCGGTATGCTGTACTCTGTGGCGCCCACCATGAAGGCCGATGCCGTAGGCTTCTTCTCCTCAACGTCGTTGATGGCCGAAAGATTGCCCATCTTGACAAGCACGCTGTCGAGGTTCTTGTCGCGCGGTCCGTTCACGTCAAGCTGCAGCGGCTCTTTCTGCGCCAGCTGCTTCTGCTTGCGTACCGTGCGTATGCCGGCCACTACCTCCTTGATGTTCTCGAACGATGAGAGTATCTCTTCATCACACGCGTTGCCAGTGGGCATCTCGGCATACATGATGCTTTCGCCCTCCTTGCGCTCGCTGAGGTGCTGCCACAGCTCTTCGGTGATGAATGGCATGAAGGGATGCAGCATGCGCAGCAGATTGTCGAGGAATCCGAGAGTAGCCTCATATGTCTTTCGGTCTACGGGCTGTCCGTAAGCCGGCTTGACCATCTCCAGATACCATGAGGAGTATTCGTCCCAGAAGAGTTTGTAAATGGCCATGAGGGCCTCTGAGATGCGGAACTTGCCCATAAGGTCGTCGGCCTCGGCGGCCACGGCCTCCAGCTTGGCGCCGAACCAGCGCACAGCTGCCGCCGCACTCGCCGGCTGTTCGCCGTCGCTTACCTCCCAGCCCTTGATGAGTCGGAATGAGTTCCATATCTTGTTGCAGAAATTGCGTCCCTGCTCGCAGAGCGAGTCGTCGTACATTATGTCATGGCCTGCCGGAGCCGCCAGCATTATGCCCATGCGCACGCCGTCGGCACCATACTGCGCGATGAGCTCCAACGGGTCGGGAGAGTTGCCCAGACTCTTCGACATCTTGCGGCCCAGCTTGTCGCGGACGATGCCCGTGAAATATACGTTGTTGAAAGGTTTGTCGCCGGCAAACTCGTAGCCGGCAACTATCATGCGTGCCACCCAGAAGAAGATGATGTCGGGCGCCGTCACCAGATCGGTGGTAGGATAATAATATTTGAACTCTTCATTCTCGGGTTCGAGGATGCCGTTGAAGAGCGACACGGGCCATAGCCACGACGAGAACCATGTGTCGAGGCAGTCGGGGTCCTGACGCAGATCGGCAAGGGTAAGGTTACCGTTGCCCGTCTTCTCTATGGCTTTCAGCAACGCCGCTTCCTCATTCTCGGCCACTACATATCCGCCCTCCGGCAGATACCATGCCGGTATGCGGTGTCCCCACCAGAGCTGGCGCGAGATGCACCAGTCCTTGATATTGGTCATCCAATGGCGGTAGATGTTCTTGAACTTCGCGGGCACGAACTTTATGTCGTCATCCTCCACAGCCTTGAGGGCCGGCTTGGCCAGCTCCTCCATCTTCACGAACCACTGCATCGACAGCTTGGGCTCTATCACGGCGTCGGTTCGCTCGGAGTGTCCAACTTTGTTGACGTAGTCCTCGGTTTTCTCCACGAGTCCTGCGGCCTCCAGATCCTTCATAATCTGCTTGCGCACGTCGAAACGGTCCATGCCCACATACATGCCGCCGGCTTCCGAGATGTTACCGTTGTCGTTGAAGATGTCTATCGACGGCAGGTTGTACTTCTCGCCCAGCATATAGTCGTTGACGTCGTGAGCCGGTGTCACCTTGAGGCATCCAGTACCGAACTCCATCTCCACATAGTCGTCCATGATGATGGGCACCGAACGACCCACCAGCGGCACTGTCACGCGTTTGCCTTTAAGCCAGCCGTAACGTTCGTCGTTGGGGTTGACGCATACTGCCGTATCGCCGAGTATTGTCTCCGGTCGGGTGGTGGCTACCACTATGTAGCGGCCTTCCTCGCCTTCCACCATATAGCGCAGATGATAGAGGTGGCTGTGCTCCTCTTTGTAGATCACCTCTTCATCACTGAGGGCGGTGAGGGCCTTGGGATCCCAGTTGACCATCCTCACTCCCCGGTATATGAGACCTTTGTCATAGAGGCTGTTGAATACCTTTATCACGCTTTTGGAGAGTTTCTCGTCCATGGTGAAGGCGGTACGTTCCCAGTCGCAAGAAGCGCCGAGGGTGCGTAGTTGCTTGAGGATTATGCCCCCATACTTGTGGGTCCAGTCCCAGGCATGACGCAGGAACTCTTCGCGGCTGAGGTCTTTCTTGCTGATTCCTTCTTCGGCGAGCTTAGCCACAACCTTGGCCTCTGTGGAGATGGCGGCATGGTCAGTACCCGGCACCCAGCAGGCATTCTTGCCGAGCATTCGAGCGCGGCGCACAAGTATGTCCTGGATTGTGTTGTTGAGCATATGTCCCATGTGGAGCACGCCCGTCACGTTGGGAGGTGGTATCACTATTGTATACGGCTCACGATTGTCAGGCTCCGAATGGAACAGACCATGCTCCATCCAGTAAGCATACCATTTGTCCTCTACTTCCGAGGGATTATACTTTGTGGCTAATTCGTTCATTGTCTTCTCTTCTTATGAAGTTGCGGCCATACGCCCGCAATAGAATCACAAAATTACAAAAAATCCCACATGCCGCCAAATCTGGTCAATCCGTTTTTATCACACAGAATCGGCAACAGTGTCGAGACCCGGTTTACAAGGGATTTATCAGTGGAATCAGGAAGAAAACAGAATGCCGGGAGCGTCTTCTGACGCTCCCGGCTTATCAGACTGACTGAGGTCAGACCGGACTCGGTTCTTTTTCTGTTTGATTTTTCAGATTCGCAATTTCCGGTCTTGTCTAAGTATTACTCAGCGCCAACAACATACCAGTCGCCATCCTGTACCGACTTGAAACCGGGTGCCACGAAGTTGGCAACAGGACTCTCACCTTCAGATGCAGCCGGGTTGAAATTATAGAATCTGCCACCCTTGACTTCTATGAAATCTGTAGGCACGACACCTTCTACTTTCAGAAGTTTGTCAAGGATATTAAGAGTATATTTCTGAGCATACTCTTCATTAAGTGAAGAGAATTCTCCCCCTTCTATCACCAGCTTGGATGGGGTCTGTAAATATACTACCTGAGAATGGTTGTTGGCCTTGTATGTTCCGGACTTTATTGTAACCTGGCTGCCGGCTCCGTTAAAATATATAGGAGTAGCCATATTGGTCACGAGGGTCATATTCTCAAGCGTGATGTTGGAATTCTTCAACACATAAAGCAAAGCAGACTGCTCATTTGAAGAAGCGGGTTCGGCCAATGTTCCGTTCTTAAGAACTATGGTCGCATTCTGAACCTGAAAACCATCGCCGTATGTGGATCCCTTTGTGGTAATCTTATAGCCGTTAAGGTCAATTGTGGCATCCTTGGTAAGGGTGAGCGCACCGCCGCTGATATTAACGTCTCCGAACAGCTTCACATTGGCATTGGGTACCATAAGCGCCTCCTTAAGCTCCTGCCCATTCATTACAGGAACCATCTTGTCAGGCTCATCGTAAACCTTATTCTTGGTGACGGTGAAGTCGGCCGGGTTGGTGAGAAGTGCGCCGAAGATGTTGGTGCGGTAGTTGGCCTGTACCGGAGCGTTGGCCACGGTTACTGTAGCTATGGCTGTAGTGGCATCGACTGCGGCTGCTGACTCAAGCTTCAGGTCAATCACGGACGATGCCTTCGGTACCATCAGATACTGCATCGACAGGTACTCGTAAGTCGTGCCCTCTTTAACCTCAGGGAATGTCTCGCCTGTGGGGCGCTTCATCAGAGGAAGATTCACAGCTGTTGTCGTGCCTTCCACTACATCGCCGGTGAACATGTCGAACTCAGTGTAGGCTGTGGTGGTAACCTTGGTGTAGAGATTGGCGTTATTCGTACCGTAAACGGGAAGAAGAACCTGGTCAGTGAGGTCATTGGTACCCCAGTTGATCTGAGCTACAGGACGGACAAGAACGATATCCTCCTGAATAGGGCCGGTAACCTTTGCGATTTCAAACAGCTTGTAGAAGCAGTCGTAATCGTCGGAGGAGTTATAGTTCGTCATCTTGGAATAGTCCACCGTTATCTTCCTCGCGGCTGTATCGAAGTTATAAGGTGAGTTCTCCTTCTTGCTTGCGAAGAAAGCAATCTTATAGCTGCGGCCGTTGGCGAGCGTAAGGCTTACAGTGGTGCTCAGTGCATTTCCGAATTTTTTCTCCAGAGTTCTTGCAAGCACAGGATTAGCCGCGTCGGTGACATCATAGACAGCCACCTCAAGGTCATCGGCGGTCAGACCGTTCGAGAAGGCACGTGTGCCGAGATTCCCGGGCAGGTTGACTGTGATGTTGACATTGCCGTCACTTTCCACTACCGGAATCTCTGCCTCGTTCGAGCAGGAAGCCAGTCCCAGCAGCAGCGCTGCCGGCAAAAGCATTATTTTCTTCATAGTCATGTTGTTATTGAATAGTTTGTTATTGATTTCCGTTTGTATTTTGTTAGAGTCTGGAGCTCGTCTGTTCTGTCTTGCCATCCACGATTATCGTGAAGTAGCTGGTCTTGGGTTCGTCACCACTGTTAATATACTCTCTCCAGAGGCCGCCGCCGAACTTGGAGGCGTCGTACTTCACATTGTTGAGGCGGATAGTGCCGCGATAACTTTCATCGGCGCTTTCTGTGTGTATGTCGAACACTGCCTTGTCCTTGGCATCACCCGTTACGATAAATGTACAGTTGTTGACGCTTACCTCGCGCGGCGTCTTGATTCTGAGGTCATCGGAGTCGGTCCACATTCCTATACCGCGTCCCTTCAGTGCCTTAAACGTGCAGTTGTTGAAATCTGCTTTGCCCGCGTAAATCAACACTATCGGATAATTGTCCTTTCCGTTGGTATCGAAGTCGCAGTAGTCGTATGTGACGCCGTCGCCTCCCCATGACCATGGAGCACCTACGAACCTGACGTTCCTGAACGCTCCTTTGGCATAGTTGGAGAAGCCCGCATAACCGGAGCCCTGTACATTGACAGTCATGCCGTCAACTGTAATGTCGCAACCATGGAAAGGATAATTGCTTACCGCGATATTCGTCTTGTCCTTGCCGGCACCGCGGATGCTGAACTTCTTGTTTCTGACAAAGTTTCCGACATTATCTATAACGCCGAATTCTCCTTCGGGAATTTCAATCACTGCTCCATCCTCCACTCCACGAAAAGCTGCGCCAAGTTCATCGGTATTAGTCGGCACCAGTCCTCTTCTGATTATTGTGTTGCTGTGATGTGCCTGTGAAGTACCGTTGGTCACGGGATACGCCAGATTGACTCCTATCACCTCATTGCACGTGTTCAGCACATCGGCATTGCTCTTATAGCCATTCCTGAAGTCCTGTATCAGTGTATTCCCTATGGCATCCGAACCGTCGAGCACTGTATTGCCGGCGGAGCCAACATATGCATGTCCTATAAGGCCGCCGAGGTCACGATAGGCGACTATGGTATTGTTGCGCGACGAACAGCCTTTGATAAGTACTTTGGCACGGCAATAACCGATAAGGCCACCGGCCTTGTCGCCATTGTCATATTTGCCGTTGTCCTGTTTGTTGGGATGCGTCACAATGGTGGAGTTCTTCACAGAGCAACCGGAGATTTCGAATCCCTCCGCAGGATAGTCCACGTCGTTGTACTGCGCGCCTGTGAAGCAGTTGAGGTAAGCCACAAGACCGCCGGCATAATGGTCCGACTCTATATAAGCATTATCAATATGCAATCTCTTGATAGAGCCTCGTACTGATCCGAAGAGACCAGCCACGGCGATGTCTCCCTTGGCCACACATACGAAGTTGCGAATCGTATGTCCCTGTCCGTCGAAAGTGCCCTTGAATGTAGAGATGTTTTCGTCGTCAACGTCTGTGTCAAGAGCGGTGCCTATGGGCTTCCACGACATTCCCTTGAGGTCTATGTCGTTCTGGAGCTTGAGGGTCTTCCCTTTCCATTTTGCAGGATACTCGGCAAGATATGCCAGCTCTTCGGGAGAGGTTATGAGATATTCACCCTTTGCATTCTGCTTTGGCTCCTTTACGCTGATGGGCTGGTCAAACTCTCCATCCCACCTTTCATCCTTCACGACGGTAAATACTGTCGGGTTGGTGAGGAGGTCGCCGTAGATGTTGGTGCGGTAGTTGGCCTGCACCGGTGCATTGGGTACTTCCACGGTAGCCAGGGCTGCTGCCCCGGCGCTGTTGCGTGCCTCAAGTGTCACGTCGATCAGTGTGCCTCCCTTAGGTATCAGCAGGTACTGCATCGACACATATTTGTATTTGCCCGACTCCACGGGGAAGAGTTCCGTCTCAGCGGGACGCGCCTTGTCGCCGAAAGTCACCTCTGTCTCGGTGCCTTCAACTACATCGCCCGCCATCATGTCGAACTGTGTGTACCCCTTGGCCTTCACCGAGCTGACAAGCCTGCCGGCTCCCGCGCCATAGGCATCGGCATCAAGCACGGCTGGATATCCCAGGTCGCCCGTACCCCAGTTAACCTGGGCTACAGGTCGAACAAGGGTCACTTCCTTGTTGACGCCCTTCTCCACATCCTCCACATCCTCCAGCTTGTAGAAGCAGTCGTAGTCCTCGCTGTTGTAGTCCGTCATAGCGGAATAGTTCACGTCGATGGTCTTGCTGCCGGCGTTGAACTTATATACACCCTGCGACTTCCTGTGGGCGAAGAAGGCTATCTGATAGCTTTTGCCCGTTGCAAGGCTGATGGATACCGTGGTGCTCCGCTTGTCGGCGTCGAAAGTGGCGCTACCTTCGGTAATCATATTCTTGCTGGCTGCGTCGTATACGGCATACTGCAGGTCGGTGGCCGTATAGCCGTCTGAGAAGGAACGCGTGCCATAGCTGGACGCGGGAAGGTTCACTGTGATGTTGACGTTGCCGTCACCCTGCGGCAGAAGTTCGTCTTGCGAACAGCTGGCCAATG
>CABUTY010000059.1 GCA_902494595.1 uncultured Porphyromonadaceae bacterium
AAAAACTTATCTGATTCTCCTGTTCTCCCGTTCTCCCGTCAAAAAAAGAAGCCGTTCTCCCGTCAAAAACGAGTACCGCCCCTCCTGTTCTCCCGTTCTCCCGTCAAAAAAAAGAAGCTGTTCTGCCGTCAAAAACGAGTACCGACCCACCTGTTCTCCCGTTCTCCCGTCAAAAAAAGAAGCTGTTCTCCCGTCAAATAATCCGGCGTTTGCGAAAATTTTTGTATTTTTGCGGAAGAAACCGAAGGTCGGCGCCTCAGCGACACCGGCTATAAAGAATTACAGCAAATGGAATTATTCGAGAGACTGACAAAGCGGGCGCAGGGAGCGCCGCAGCGGCTGATATTGCCGGAGTCGACAGAACCCCGCACCATGCAAGCCGCCGACCGCGTGATCAAAGAGAAAATAGCCAACGTAATATTCATAGGCAACAAGGAGACCGTGCTTCAGAAAGCCTTCGAGCTGGGTCTCGCCAATATCGAGAAAGCCACCTTCGTCGACCCCACCGACGCCGCCACCGTAGAGCCTTACGCCGAGCTGCTGGCTGAGCTGCGCAAGAAGAAGGGTATGACCATCGAGGAGGCCCGCGTGAAGGCCGCCAACCCACTATATCTCGGATGCCTCATGATCAAGAAAGGCGACGGCGACGCCATGGTTGCCGGTGCGCTAAGTCCCACAAGCCACGTGCTCCGCGCCGCTTTCCAGGTGCTCAAGACAAAGCCCGGCATCTCCGTGGTGAGCGGCGCATTCATCATGCTCCTCCCGGAGAATGTGCCTTTCGGCGACCAGCATATGCTCGTGTTTGCCGACTGCGCAGTAGTGCCCGACCCGACAGCCGAGGAACTCGCACAGATAGCCATCGAGACGGCCAAGACCACGAAGAACATCGCCGGTCTCGATCCCGTTGTGGCCCTCTGCAGCTTCTCCACGAAGGGTAGCGCCACACATGAGCGCGTCGACAAGGTTATCAGGGCCACGCAGCTGGCACACCAGCTCGACCCGTCGCTCAAGATTGACGGCGAGCTGCAGAGCGACGCCGCCATAGTGCCCAAAATCGGCGCCATGAAGGCCCCGGGCAGCCCCGTGGCCGGCCATGCCAACACCCTCATCTTCCCCAGCCTCGAGACCGGCAACATCGCCTACAAGCTCGTGCAGCGACTCGCCGGCGCCGGCGCCGTAGGTCCTATACTCCAGGGCCTCGCAGCTCCCGTAAACGACCTCTCACGAGGCGCTACCGTAGAGGATATCTTCAATACAATCATCGTTACCTGCAACCAAGCAATCGAAGACTGAAAATGAAAATATTAGTGCTCAACAACGGAAGCAGTTCCGTTAAATACAAGCTTATCGACAGCGACAGCAAGCAGGTGCTTGCCGAGGGAGGCGTGGAGAAGATTGGTCTTCCCGACTCTTTCCTAAAGTTCAAGAAGCCGGGCGGCGGCAAGGAGACAATCACCGTTTCGATGCCCGACCACAAGGAGGCGATACGACAGGTGTTCAAGGTGCTCACCGACCCTGAGAAGGGCGTGATCAGCGACCTCCACGAAATCGACGCCATCGGCCACCGCGTGGTCCACGGTATGGAATACTTCAACAAGTCTGTGCTCATCACCCCGGAGGTTATCGAGAAGGTCAAGGAATGCTATCCCGTGGCTCCGCTGCACAATCCTGCCAACATCATAGGCATAGAGGCCGTGGAGGAGCTTATGCCGGGCACTCCCAACGTGGCGGTGTTCGACACGGCTTTCCATCAGACCATGCCGGCGAAGGCCTACATGTACGCCCTTCCTTACGAGGATTATGAGAAATATGGTATCCGCCGCTATGGCTTCCACGGCACGAGCCACCGCTACGTGTCGCGCCGAGTATGCGAATACCTGGGTGTTCCCTACGACAAGCAGCGCATCATCACCTGCCATATAGGCAACGGCGGCAGCATCACGGCCATCAAGGATGGCAAGAGCATCGACACGTCGATGGGTCTGACGCCCACCGAAGGCCTCATGATGGGCACGCGTGTGGGCGACGTCGACCCCGGTGCCCTCGTTTACCTCATGGAGCGCACCGGCATTGACGCCAAAGGCCTCCAGAAGGTCATCAACAAGGAGAGCGGCGTGCTCGGCGTGTCGGGCATCAGCAACGACATGCGCGACATCGAGGCCGGTATCGAGGCCGGCAACGAACGCGCCAAGCTCGCCATGGATATGTATGAATACCGTATCCTCAAATACATCGGTGCCTATGCCGCCGTGCTCGACGGCGTGGACATCATAGTTTTCACCGGCGGTGTGGGCGAGAACCAGACTGGCACCCGCGAATATCTCTGCAAGCATCTCGGATACCTGGGCGTCACTTTCGATGCCGAGGCCAACAAGGTGCGCGGCGAGGAGGTCGTAATCTCCGGCCCCGACTCCAAGGTCAAGGTGGTGGTGATTCCCACCGACGAGGAGATGATGATTGCCGAGGATACCGCACAAATAGTCAGCTCGCTCTGATATGCTGCAATTCGTGGTATGGAACGCCGACCCGGAGCTCTTCAGCTTCGGGCCGGTGAGCGTGCGGTGGTATGGCCTGATGTTCGCCATAGGCTTCACCGTGGGCTACTGGATAGTGTCGAAGATGTTCCGTCACGAGGGGGCGCCGGAGAAATGGCTCGGCTCGCTGCTGGCTTATGTGGTGGTGGCCACAATCGTTGGTGCACGCCTCGGTCATGTCTTCTTCTATGAATGGGACTATTATTCTCAGCATCCCGGGGAAATCCTGCAGATATGGCACGGTGGACTCGCCAGCCATGGCGGCACCATAGCCATAATCATAGCTCTCTTCCTATGGTCGTGGATTGTGGCCAGAAAGCCGGCGTCGTGGGTCTTCGACAAGATTACGGTGGCCATAGCCCTCGTGGGAGGCCTGATACGCCTCGGCAACCTCTTCAACAGTGAGATTTACGGCGGTCCCACCGACCTCCCCTGGGGGTTCGTATTCGTCAGGGATGGCCAGACTATCCCCGCCCATCCCACGCAGCTATACGAGGCTCTGTGCTATTTCGCTCTCTTCGGACTGCTGATGTGGATGTACTGGAAGAAGAATGCCCAGGAGCGCCCGTGGCTCATCACCGGCGTTTTCTTCATAGGCATATTCCTGCCAAGGTTCCTGATAGAATATGTCAAGAACGTGCAGGTAAGCTCCGAATACGCCATGATAGAGCAGTACGGCATGAACATGGGCCAAGTGCTCTCCATACCCTTCATACTCATAGGGGTGGGGCTGGTATGCTGGTCGCTGACGCATAAGAAAGTGAAATTCACCTTCCCCAACCGCTTCGCCGATGAAGATAGCGACAGGAAGAAAAAACATTGACAGATCATTGATTCTGGCGGCGGTTGTAACTTTAGTACAGCTGCCGCTTCTGTGGTGCTGGCCTGCCGACTGGTACGACACCGGATTCAACATGACCTTCTACGAGAACATCTACACCCATCCGGCAAGCGTGGAGTATAATTTCATGTATTGGCTCACGGGCATTGTGGGAGGAGCGGTGCATGCGGTATTGCCAGGCATCTTCCCCTTACGGCTGCTGGCATTGCTCATCAACGTGTGCTGCGCGTTGCTCGTGAACAGGGTGGTAGGTGATTTCCGGGCCATGCTGGTGGGAACGCTGATGGTTTCTTTCGGCCTTTACTGCTCGGATTCGGTTTTCCATTACAACCATCTCACGCTGTTATTGACCGTGTCCTCGCTGGTGGTGATGATGGGCGGGCGACGCCGCGACATGTTGCTGTCGGGGCTTCTTGCCGGAGTGATGGTCTTCGCGAGGGTCAGCAATATCGCCGGTCTGGGCTACGTGCTCCTCACTTTCCTTTTCGCGCAGCGTGGCGACCGCTGGAAGTCGGCACTCATATGGCTGGGCGGATATGCCGCCGGTGTGGCCGCATGTCTCCTCCTGATGCTATGTCTCGGACATCTCGGCATCTTCATCTCCAACATGCGCGAGCTTGTCGACATCGCCGTCGCCGGCGAAGCATCACACGGCCTCGCGCCTCTTATGGAGGTCACTTACGACAACTGGTGGCATATCTACCATTACCGCATCCACACCAACGAGCTGCTGCAGCCCGAGCCGATATGGGTGCCGCTGATGTGCGTGATTCTGGCGCTGCTGCTGATATTCACACGGCGCCCTTACCGTTACGAGGCGTTGCTGGCCACAGGCGCCATGGCACTGATGATCCTGAGCATTAATTTCCGTAGGGTGCTCCTCACTGATGCTTCCATAATGTATACATTGACATTCTGTGCCTGCGTGGGCATCGTCATATCCTTCTTTACGCCCGGATGGCGTAAGAAGGGGATAGCCGCCGCAATGATGCTGGCCATATTGCCGTTGGGCAGCGACAATACCTTTCTCAACCAGGGACCCATGCTGTTGTGGCTGCCTTTACCCGTGGGTATCGCCGCCATGCTGGCAGCCTCCCGGCTGAAAGCAAGGAATGGCAAAGCCGCCGGCAAGGGCACGCGCCGACGGAATCTGCCCGCTCCTTTTGTCTTTGGCGGCTGGTGCGCCGTGGCTGCCGTGACAAGCTTCTTCTGCCTATGGCAAGCCTTTGCCAACGACAGCGGAAACCCTGCCTACAGAACCCGCGTCACCAACCATATCAGCGCTATGGTTCGCGGCAATGTCCCCGAGGGTACGGAAATCCTGGTTTACGGCGCCGCACCAATGCTATATTACATTACCGGAACCTTGCCGGCCTATGGCAACTCATGGCCTGAGCAACTGGCGCCGGCGGCTCTGGCCAAAAAACTTGCCGACGGCCCCGATCCGGAGTTCGTGGTGCTCATGGACTGCGACCCCGACTTGCCGCTGCCGCCGATGAAGGCTTCCCCCGTGCCCGGCCCCTTTGCCCGTGGCGTGGCGGGAGCAAACAGATATCATACCCCTGAAAAATCGGGAATACTCCTCCGGTTCCTTGGCGACAACGGCTACCGCCCGATGGCCGCTGTGCCCGGTGCCATCCTCTACCGCCGATGCCGGCAGCCTAATTAGCCCTATATTTTGCGCATCACCGCTTTATTGCCTAATTTTGCACTATGAAGAGACTTGACAGGTTTGTGCTGAAATCCTTTCTGCCGATGTTCGCGATGACATTTTTCATCGTGCTCTTCATCGTGCTCATGCAATTCCTGTGGCGGTATATGGATGACCTCATCGGCAAGGGGCTGAGCGTGGGCGTCCTTGCCGAGCTCTTCTTCTATGCAGCGGTGTCGATGGTTCCCATGGCGTTGCCGCTGGCTATCCTCCTGGCTTCGCTGATGACATTCGGCAACCTCGGCGAGAAGTCGGAACTCACCGCCATAAAGGCCTCAGGCGTCTCGCTGCTGCGAGTCATGGCTCCCCTGATCGTACTCATCGGCGGCATTGCTGTAGGCGCTTTCTTCTTCCAGAACGACATCCTCCCCAAGGCGCAGGTCAAGATGTGGACCCTCCTCTTCTCCGCACGGCAGAAAAGCCCCGAGCTGGAGATTCCCGAAGGCTCTTTCTACGACCAGATTCCCGGATACAACATCTACGTCAAGAGCAAGAACCGCGACACCGGCATGCTCCACGACGTGATGATCTACGACCTCAACGGGGGCAACGGCACCATCCTGCTGGCCGACTCGGCGCGCCTCGCCTTTACCCCCGACATGCGCTTTCTCTACCTCCATCTCTGGCAAGGGGAGCAGTTCGAGAACCTCCGCAGCCAGACCATCGGCAACGCCAACATCCCCTTCCGCCGCGAGACTTTCCTCGACAAGGAGCTGCTTATCCCCTTCGATGCCAATTTTAACAAACTCAGCGAGGAGGGTATGCGCAACCAGTATGTGGGCAAGAACATCGCGGAGCTCAAGGCGGGAATCGACTCTCTGTCGCGCCGTGTCGATTCCATAGGACGCAAGACGGAGGCCGACTTCCCCGAGATGTCTTTCCCGGTGTTATTGGGCGACAACCTTCTCCCGCCGTCGCACGGCCCTCGGGAGGAGGAGAAGGATGCTACCGCCCCCATCGACCTCGACTCGCTGCTGACTTCGCTGTCGCCGGCAGCACGCACCCAGGTGTTCAATGCCGCCATCGCCGCCGTAGATATGCGGCATTCCGAGTTCGAGTTCCGCTCCACACAGCTGCGCGATGAGAAAAACCGTATTCGACGCCACCGCATTGAGCTTATCAAGAAATATACCCTGTCGGTAGCTTGTATCATCTTCCTGTTCATCGGGGCTCCGTTGGGGGCCATAATCCGCAAGGGAGGCTTGGGGGCGCCGCTCGTGATTTCGGTGATACTATTCCTCGTATATTACATCATCGACAACACGGGCTTCAAGATGGCCCGCGAGGGTATCTGGGAGGCCTGGGCCGGCATGTGGCTGAGCACGTTCATACTCCTGCCTCTCGGCATTTTCGTGACCTATAAGGCCATGAATGATTCGGCTGTGTTCAATCCCGACCTCTACCGGGAATGGTGGCGTCGCATCCTCGGCTTGCGCGACAGCCGCCATATGGTCCGCAAGGAGGTGGTCATAAATGATGTCGACGAGGCTACGGCCGAGAGGTGCCGGGAGTCGCTGCGGCGCGTGGCGTGCAGATGGCTCCGCAGGTATCCGGCGAAGAGGGGATATGTGGCCTATTGGCTCCGGCCCGTGCGCCGCGCTCCTATTGAGAGGATGGCGCATCTTGCCGACGGTATCGTCAACGCTCTCGCCGACTCCAGGGATATACGGGTAATCGCCGAGCTCAACAAGATTCCCGTCACGGGCTGGGTATGGATTTACGCGCCGTTCCGGACGCCCTGGGTGCGCAAGGCCCTGATGTGGTTCTTCCCGGCCGGCCTGACCCTCTACCTTATCTCCTTAGCCTACTGGCGCCGCCTCCACGCCTCCATAGCCCGCTACGCCGCCCTCTGAGCCAATGCCTACAGGGGTCAGATGCGCATCTACAATAGACTCATCGGACAGGAGTCGTCCAGCAAGGCTATTTTTGAGGCAAGGGCATTCATAGCCATAGCCTCGGCACGCGTCACCACAGCCCTCCGCAACTTATCGGGCCATGGCGCAAGTAGCAGCAGACGTCCGCAACAACAGAGGTCAAATTCTTTGCCGCAAGGTTTGAAGCGCTCTTCGAAACCTTCGTTGCGTATGATTATCAGTCGGCCCCCAGCTTCTATCGCCTTGTCGCGGATGGCCTTCA
>CABUTY010000060.1 GCA_902494595.1 uncultured Porphyromonadaceae bacterium
GACTGCTGCTTGCGGAGGCACTGCTGCTGCTGATACCGCTGGCGGTGGCCATTGTCGGCGACTCGGCCGATCTTCGGGGCTTTCTGTGGGCCGTGGGCGGGGCCGCGGTTGCCGGCGCGGCGCTGACGGCCATACGCCGTGGCAGACGTCCTTGCTTTCATCGGCGCGAGGGTTTCATGCTCGTGAGCCTCGCCTGGGTGGTATGCTCCGCTTTCGGAATGATCCCTTTTATACTGGGCGCACATCCCTTGTCGGTGACGGATGCCTTCTTCGAGACCATCTCCGGATTCACCACCACCGGCGCCACCACCATCGCCGATGTGGAGGCTCTCTCGCCGGCGCTCCTCCTATGGCGAAGCATGACGCAATGGATTGGGGGTCTCGGAATACTCCTCTTCATGCTCGCCGTGCTGCCCACCCTCAACGAGAAGGGGGGTATCCCGATATACAATGCCGAGACCACAGGCATATCCCATTCTAAAATACATCCGCGTATCCGGCAGACAGCCCTGGCACTCTGGAGCGTATACATAGTGCTCACCATCTCGATGATGCTGCTGCTCTGGGCCGGACCCATGGATTTCTTCGACGCGCTGAACCATTCCCTATGCGCCATATCCACCGGCGGCTTCTCCACGCGCAATGCCGGTGTGGCCTACTGGAACTCTCAGTATGTCGACGCAGTGCTCACGGTATTCATGTTTGTCGGAGGCGTGAATTTCGCTTTGCTCTATGACATGGGCAAGGGACATTTCCGCAATGTGTGGAGGAATGATGTGCTCAGGGCATATTGTCTGATAGTTCTGGCGGCATATGTGTCGTTTGTGGTGGCTCTGGTGCTGCAGGGGAAGGTGCACGGGGTGTTCGACGCCGTGACGGCTCCCCTTTTCCATGCGGTGTCGGCCGTGACCTCCACCGGTTTTTCCATCGGCGATTATTCGGGCTGGGGACCTTTCGCGCTGCTGGTGACCATGCTGCTGATGATTATTGGCGCTTGTGCCGGCTCTACTACCGGCGCTATGAAAATCGACAGAATGGTGGCTCTGCGCAAAAATATATCCAACGAGCTGAAACATTCTCTGTATACCAGGCGGATGTACGTGGTGCGTGTAAACGGGCAGGTGATACCGGGCGATGAACTCAGCCGCATCACGGCCTTTGTGACCATCTATGTACTGCTGATAGTGGCCGGGGCTCTGGTGACGTCGGCTTTCGACATAAGCCTGGAGGATGCTTTCTTCGCCACCATCTCCTGCATAGGCAACAATGGGCTGGGCTATGGGGTGACCGGAGTGCCGGGAGGTTTCCATATGCTTCCCGACATAGTGAAATGGTTTATGTCACTGCTCATGCTCATAGGACGTCTGGAGATATTTTCGGTGGTGGTGATGCTTATGCCAATCTTCTGGCATAAATAAGGATGTGTCCTAAAGGCGCATCTGCGGCACCGCAGGAACCTCTCAGGCATCTTCGAGGAAAGATCGACTGAAATAATGCTCCCCGATAATGCAAAATAATTTCCACTACTTACTTATCCTGAAGGAGGTCATTACATGTCTGCATTTTAAGACCAATGAAGAGAGGCTGCGTCGGATGGCGCAGCCTCTTGAAGATATGCTCTTTTTGTGATTGGAAAAGATTTGATTCGGGGTCAGAAGATTACTTTGAATGAGGCGGTGGTGCCGTCGGTGTAGGTGCGGCGCATTATTACCGTCTCTCCCTTGGAAGGCTTGGTGATGATTAAGCCGTTGAGGTCGTAATATATGGTTTCGACAACTTCCTTGACGTCCATGCGCAGGTCGTCGCAGCCGGTGGTGATCTTCGAGATGCTTACATCGAAGGTCTTGGAGGCGAGGGTGTTGCCGTCGACGTTATACTCGGCTTTCAACCATCCCTGACAAGGCTTGTCGGCCACTACGGTGTTGCCGTCGTTCACGGTGAGGTTGTCGGACCATGACCATGTCACCAGCGGGAGCTGCGACAGGCGCAATGCGGTATTCACATCATCCAGACGGTCTTCCTTGGCGGGGATGACCGCGGAGGCGGCAAGCTGCGCATATCCGTTGTTGGCCATGCTCTTCAGTATAGGATAGGCATCGGCTGCATTGTCGAAGGTGTCGGCAAGGTCAAGGGCCGACAGGTCGGCGGTGGTCATGCCGTGGACTGCCTCATGGCTGTCGGGAACTCCGCGGAACCGTGCCGCCGTAGCATCGTAATACAGGTTGCTGACACGCTCCGCATAGTCGGGATTGTCGTTGAAACACCAGAAGGCATGGTGGCTCGGGTGCTTCTCCGTTATGGAGTCGGCTTCAACCCATCCTGTGTTGAGAAGGTTTGTAACCGTCGACTTGTACTGGCAGGCTCCTATAAGTCCACCGACGCGGTGCGGCGCCTTCACATTTCCGCAGTTTACCGAATTGGTAACCGTGGAGTTGGAGGTGGTATAGGGAGTAAGGCCACCGGCCGAACCGTTGTTTGAGGGTTTGGCCGCCGTGACGTTGCCAATGTTCAGACAGTGGTCGATTGTGCCGCCGCCGGTCTTGCCGGCGATGCCGCCCACGCAATAACCCGCGCTGGTGACCTTGCCTGCGTTGATGGTGTTGGTAATCACTGTCTTGTCCTGATCGCCGATGATGCCGCCGGCATAATACTGCGCGGCGTTGCTGTTGTGTACATTGCCGGTGTTGAGACAGCTGTCGATGGTGACATTGTCATAACCCTTACCGACAATACCGCCCACGCAGCTGCCGCTGCCGGTGACGTCACACATGTTGCGGCAGTTGCGCACCATGATGGGATAGCTTCTGTTGGCGGTGAGCTGTGTGGCGATACCGCCGGCATATACATTGGAAGTGACCTGCACGGTCTTGATATTGCCGTAGTTGGTGCAGCTGTCGATAAGAATGCCGGCGCCTGACGAACCGCAGATGCCTGCGGCGCTCGTTTTTGCCGATATGTCGCCACGGTTCACGCACCCGAGAATATGACCCGAATGTGAGCCGTTGAGTTTGGCGGCGATGCCTGCGGCGCCGAAACTGTTGGCCGATATGTCGATGTCGGTCTCATTGGAGCAGTACTCCAACGAGCCGTTGCCCTGCAGCTCGGAGATGATACCACCGGTGTAGCCGTTGGTACATGCCAGAGTGCCATGGTTTACGGAGCGGCTTATCATACCGTCGTTCTTGTTGGCGATACCGGCCACGTATTGTTTACCGCTTACGGCACCTCTGTTCTCGCAGCCGGAGAGCGTGGAACCGCTCTTGACTTCGCCGACGATGCCGGCGGCATAGTTCTGACGAGTGGAATTGCCGGCGGTGATTTCGCCCGTGTTGACGCAACCGGACATTTCGGCGCCACCTGCGGCGTTGCCGAGACTCCATGCTATTCCGGCGGCGTTGGTGCCGCGTGTGGTGTAGACTTTTGCCTCGTTGCGGCAGTCCCTGACAGAAGCGCCGGGCCCTATGAGACGCACGATGCCGGAGGCCTGCTGGTTGGCGCCCACAATCGTACGGTTGATACATCCGGCGATGCGTCCGTAGCTGTCGCCTACAAACGCCGAGATGCCGTTCTTCGAGCTGATGAATGTGCCGTCGAGGGTAAGGTCATGCAGATAACCCTTCTCGCCGAGGTATTCGAACATACCCGTGAACTGCATTGTGGTGCTGTTAACGACATAGTTGGAGATAGTCTTGCCGTTGCCGTCGAAGTCACCCTGGAAGCGTACGCCCATTATTGGCTTGAGGGCTGCGGAGTTGTAATTGATGTCGTTCATCACCTTGAAATGGTATCCGTCGTAATCCATATTTGAGGAGGCCACGAAGTCGGACAGCTTGTCAAGGTCTTCCTTGGAAGTGATGCGGAAAGGATCCTCGAGACTTCCGTTGCCGGCGAATATCACGGGGAGAGCCTTGAGCGGAATTGCCTTGAAGGCATTGTCGCCCGCTTTTGCCGTGATTTTGTCGTTGGAGATAGCGCTTTCGGGAATCGTCACTTTCAGCTTGCCGTCGGCGATGGAGAAGCTTGCGCCGTTGTCGAGCTGCCATGTTACGCCGTCGGTGGAGGCTATGGCCACATCGGCGGTGATGTTGTTGCGGTTGACGCCCGTGTTGAAGACGAGGAAGTTGGAAGCGAGACGCAGCGAAGCGGGTTCGCTGTCGAAGGCACGCAACAGAGGGTATCTGCCGGCGGCGAAACTCCATATTCCGGTGTCATAGCCGGCAAGGGGAGTACCGGAAGTAAGGTCGGCGCTGCTCATGGGGGTCATGCCCTGGAAGGGAACGTTCTCCACGGCACCTACAACGTTGACGGAGGCGTCGTAATAGTTGTTTTCCACCTTGGAAATCGTGTTTCCCGAGCCGATACCACCGCCGCAAGTGAGTACGTCGCCGCAGTCGGCGATACCATAGCTTATGGAGTTGGCGACATGTCCGGCGCCTTCGGAGGATGTGGTGTTACCGGCGATACCGCCGGCGCGGGAGGCTACAGCCGATACATCGGCAAGGTTGGCGCAGTCGGCGAGAGAACCGCCGTTGTTGGCCACGATACCTCCGGCATAGTTTCTTCCAGCCATAATCTTTCCTGCATTCTGGCAGCCGGTAACGTTGCCGAGGTTGGCACCCACGATGCCGCCGGCACCGGAGGTGACTACGGTGATGTCGCCTTCGTTATAGCAGCTTACCACGCGCCCGGATGTGTCGAGACCGCCCGCGATGCCTCCCGCATATTCCTCAACGGATGTGATGGGGGCATAGTTGCGGCAGTTCCTGACCAGACCGCCGCAGTCGCCGGTGAAGGCTCCCGAGTAGGAGTGGAATTTCAGGGAAGCGTCGGCGGCTATGCTCAGGTCGTGGATTTCGCCGGCTGCGCCGAGATGGCTCACAAGTCCGGCACTCGTATAATAGCCTGTGGAGGTCGGCGCCGTCGTGGCGTCGATGCTCAGATTGTGTATGGCATGGCCGTTACCTTTGAGGATGCCGGAGAAAACACCGTTGTAGTTGCCGAAGCCGATGCCCTTGAAGGCCGGGGTCTGGCTCATGTCGAGGTCAGCGACTATTGAGAATGTATCGCCGGCATGGTCGCAGACGGCCACGGCCTCGTCGAGAATGGCCAGGTCGGCGGCATTCTTTATAAGATAGGGATTCTCTGCGGTGCCTTCGCCCTCAAATACTTTGGGAACGATACCCAGCTGGATGTACTTGATTGTAGCACCCTGGTCGCCGACGGCGGCAAGAAGGTCGATGGCATATTTCTTCTTGAGAGAAAGACGGTTGTCGGCGAGCACCAGCGAGGGAGTCTCGCTGGAGGGCTGACCGTTGTAGACGAGCGTCCATATCACGCCGTCGGCAGCGGGAAGGGTCACGTCGCTCATGACCTTGCGTATTGTCTGCCCTTTGGCGAGGCCTATAGGAAGAGAGGCCACCAATGCTCCCGGGTTCTGTTCCATACCTTTGAGTATAGGATAACGCCCGGCTGTGGCTGTCCATACGTCGGAGGAATAACCCTCGGGAAGAGTGCCGGAGGTGAAGAACTCGGTGTCGCGGCCGAAACGGCTGTCGGTGAAAACACTGATCTGATTGTCGAACCAGCAGTTGCGTATCATTTCCGTGACAGGGTCGAGTACCGATGAACCGTAAATCACGCCATAAACACCTTTATAAGGAGCCGTGGAGCTGGATATTACCTGACCTGAGTTGTAGCAGTTGGTGATATATGAAGGCTGTTTGTATTCGGCGCCGCCGGTGCCGAGATACTGTTCCCAGCCTACCCAACCGACGATGCCGCCGACAAATGGGGAGGCATAGCCTGTTTTCTGTATGGTACCGCTGTTGAAGCAGTCGGTCACGGAAGCGTCGAGCGTCCATGCGGCGATACCGCCGGTATAGTTGTGGAAGGATGTTGTGCGGCGTTGTGCCTGGATGAGCGCGGCGTTGAAGCAGTGCTTCACCGACGAGTTGTGGACCCTTCCGGCGATACCGCCCATATTGGCGCCGCCGAGGTAGTCGACGAGAGAGCCTGTCACGGAGCAGTTCTGAATAAGTGCGGGGTAGCGGTGGTTGTGGATGCTGACATTGGTACCGGCGATACCGCCGATGTCGCAGTAGGTAGCCGACAGCCAGTCGTGGATGCCCAGGTCGGCGGCCACGCGGCAGTCGGTGATGATACCGAAGTTATAACCGGCGATGCCGCCGGTAGCTCCAGCGCCGTCAAGCGCTCCGGTAAACGAGCATTTGCTTATGTATCCTTCGGAGCCGGAGGTTATGCCGCCGGCCATGAATCCGTCGGCCTTCACCGTGGCGCTGACGTGCACATTCGTCACCGAGCCTTCGCTGTAGCCTGCAAGAACGCCGATATATTTGGAGCTGCTTGCAATCACGGCGTCGGATATATTGAGGTTCGACACAGAGCCGTACAGTCCCAGATAACCGAACAGGCCGGCATAAAGCACCGGCTTGCTGATGTTGAGCCCTTTTACGGAATGACCTTTGCCGTCAAGCTGACCGCAGAAGGGCTTTTCCATCTCGCCGACGGGGTTGTGGTCAACGCCAGTCATATCTATGTCGCCGGCAAGGATGAATTTCTTGCCTTCATAGCTGTTTCCCTGAGCCACGGAGTAGGCGAGGGCCTGGAAATCGGCTGCCGTGGCGATTATATATGGATCGTCGGCGGTACCGCTCCCCTTGAAGGTGATCTGCGGTGCCTCCGGACATGTCAGTTTAATGGTTGTGGCAATGTCAGTGGCCTTTACCAGAAGGCCCATGCCTCCCCATGGGTTGGTGCGCAGCGCCGCACACCAGCTGCCTGTACGGTATCCTGTGTCGGTGGCTGTGAGAAGCACCGGCAGTTCTGTATAAACCATCTCCTCCTCGACATCGGCATTGTAGAAATAATAATCGTTGCCATCGATGGTGGCCACTAACTGAGGATATATCTTTATTGTCTTGTCGGGGCAAAGGTTTACTTTGAGTTCTTCGCCGAAGGTTCCCGAGAGGTTATACAGAAGTGCCTGGGTGTCGGAGGCGGGTATGAGGACACCGTCATACGTGGCGGTCTTGTCCTGGTAATCGGTTGAAGTGAAGGAGGTGTTTGCGGCGAGCCAGGTGCTGTTGGGGCATATCACCATAGTTTCGCCGGCCATGTCGCCTTCGGTGATGAGCAGACCCCAGGGCTGCATCCGGA
>CABUTY010000061.1 GCA_902494595.1 uncultured Porphyromonadaceae bacterium
CGGATATATCAAGCGTACTCCCCTGTCGGAGTTCCGGGCACAGCACCGCGGAGGCGTGGGTGCCAAAGGAAGTTCCACTCGTGACGAGGATTTCATAGAATATATCTACCCGGCCACCAACCACAATCATATACTCTTCTTTACGGAGCGTGGCCGCTGTTACTGGCTCAAGGTCTACGAGATTCCCGAAGGCGCCAAGAATTCCAAAGGACGCGCCATACAGAATCTGCTGCAGCTGGAGCCAGACGACCGTGTGAACGCTTTCATAAGGGTTAAGGGCCTGACCGACCCGGCCTACAACACTACCCATAACCTGGTGTTTGCCACCAAGAAGGGAGTGATCAAGAAGACATCGCTTTCCGCCTACTCTCGGCCGCGCAGTGCCGGTGTCAACGCCATAATAATCCATGACGACGATGAGGTGATAGGCGTACGGCTCACCGATGGCAACTCGGGCATTATACTCGCCAACAAGAATGGCCGCGCCATACGTTTCGAGGAATCGAAGGTGCGCGCCATGGGCAGAGTATCGGCCGGTGTACGTGGCATGACCCTTGACAACGACAGCGACGAGGTAATCGGCATGATTACGCTTACCGGCGGCGAGGACGAGACTGTGATGGTGGTTTCTGAAAACGGTTACGGAAAACGCTCCGCAATAGCAGACTATCCAGTTACCAACCGAGGCGGAAAGGGTGTGAAGACACTGCAGATCACAGACAAGACCGGCAGTCTTGTGGCCATAAAGAATGTCAACGACCTCAACGACCTGATGATTATAAATCAGAGCGGTGTGGCTCTACGTCTCCCAGTCAGGGATATAAGGGTTATGGGCCGTGCCACACAGGGTGTAAAGCTAATAGACCTCGGCAAGCGTGGCGATGTAATTGCTTCCGTATGCAAGGTGGATTCCAACCCCGAGGAGGAAGTGGAGATGGAACTCGAGGAGCAGCACGAGCACAACATGGCTGAAAGGGCTGCCAAAGATGTCGAGAGGCAGTTTGAACAACTTGAAAATGATTCCGTTAACACTGTAGACGATACGGAACAGACAGAAATCAATAACTAAAAAATATAACGCTATGAAAAGAATTCTGACGCTGGCCCTGTGCGCTACGGTAGCGGGCGGGATGTTCGCCCAGAAGGCAGTCGTGGATCAGGCTGCGAAGCTCAAGGGTAAAGCTGATAAGATCGCCGAGGCACGTTCTCTTATAGAACAGGCTTCCAAAAACCCGGAGACGGCCAACGATGTACGCACCTACTATGTTGGCGGCAAGAATGAGTTTGACCTCTACGACAATGCCCGCACCAAGCAGATGATAAATCCGCAGGACAAGAGCATTGACCCCATGGCCATGGCTGAGCAGCTCATCAACGGATACAATATGTATGTGCGTGCCCTCCCCCTGGATTCCGTGCCTGATGAAAAAGGCAAAATCAAGGCCAAACACTCCAAGGAAATCATCGCAGCATTCAACAATCACTTCAACGACTTCTTCAATGCCGGCGGCACTTTCTACAATGCCAAGAAGTTCTATCCCGAGGCTTACCAGGCATTTATGATTTACGGCATGATGCCCCAGCAGCCCTATGCCGCTAAGGTCGTGAAGGAAGTGCCCGACTCTGTGATCAACACGGCATTCTTCAACGCCGGTCTGTCGGCATACGCAGGTAATGCTCTCCCTGAAGCTGCCAACGCTTTCAAACAGGGTCGTCTCAACAATTCCGACAATCCTCAGAATTACATCTATGAGCTGGCTTGCTGGCAATATATGGTAAACAATGACTCCACCATCGAGAACCAGGCCAAGAAGGAAATCGAGGAAATAGCTCTCGCAGGCTTCAAGAAGTTCGGTACAGAGCCGATGATATTCGTCAACAACATCGTCAACTCTTACATTCTTGAGAACCGTGCGCAGGAAGCTCTCAACCTCGTAGAGGGACAGCTGAAGAACGAGCCGGAAAACGCCGCGCTTTACGGTCTGCTCGGTTATATTTACGACCGTATGGACAATGATGAGCAGTCGATCGCCAACTACATGAAGGCTACATCTTTCGCCAACACAGATTACGAGACTCTCAAGAATGCTGCTAAGAAGCTCCTCAAGACCGGTACTGAAAAACTCAATGCCACCGAGGATCGCGCAGCTCGTCAGGCTCTCAAGGACCAATACTTCGTGCCCGCTAAAGAAATCACTGACCGTGCAAAGCAAATCAAGGCCGATGATTCTGACCTCAACTACATCATCGACAATATAGATTACGCCATTACAACCTATTTCAAGTAAGAAAGACTGAAACGAATCCAATAAAAAAGACCGGGAAACCGGTCTTTTTTATTGGTGGAACTGTAATAATCGGAATGTTTGGGAATCAAAAAACAATACGTCCTTTTTTTGCCTGCTCAAGCATCTTTTTGCCTGGCATGAGGTAAATCTCCAGACGCCGGTTGCGTGCCCGGTTGTTCATGGTGTTGTTTTCAACCAGCGGCATATCGTCGCTGTAGGCATAAGGGAAGAGATAAGTGGTGTTGACATTCTGATTCTCGAACCAGTCGAAGATGGCCGTGGAACGTTCCTCGGTGATTTTGTCGCGATATGCGCCGGAGCCGGTGTTGTCGGTATGCATCACCATCAGCACCCTGTACATGTCGGAATCTTTGAGATAACGCTTGATAGGATTCAGCAGGGCGGCAGCCTCCGGACGCAACACCGTGTCGTTGGGGAGGAAAAGCTTCGATGCCGGGATAGTCACCAACAGTACCTCCTTGTTGCGGTAAGTCTCTACAGTGCACCCGTTTTTCTGCATGTTGTATTCCCTGTTGTACAGTCGGTTTCTTCCCTCTTTTTCCTGGAACCTTCTTATCAGATCGGCACTTTTTTTATCGAGCTCCACAGAATTGAGCATCTCGATAAAGTCCATCTCGTCGAGCGATTCCATGCGCTGCGGTGTCTCGGCAACATTCTGCCTCTGGCCATAAGCCGCGACGGGAGTCTGGCTCCATATCATCAGCGTGCCGCCCAGTACTATTCCGCTAATAAATGTCCTCGACAGTTTTCTCATACTCAATCTCTCCTTTCACAATGAGTCCGACATCTTTCGTGTCGAGCATGTATTCCTTATCTTTCGATAGTTGCTTCTTCACATAGGCGGTAAGCTCGTCAAGATTATGTTCCTCCTCCTCGGTCACTTCAGAATCAAGGTTTAGGAATCCTTTCTTGTCATACCATTCCCATATTATATCTATTATATAGAGTATGTCATCATCGGCATACTGCATGTTGACGTTGTCGGGCAATGTGCCGCGTATGAAACGGATGGCATTTTCTTCGTCGTAATGAAGTGTCTCGCTCATGGCTTCTTCTCGTTTAGCTGGACCAACCCTTCGGGGAGGTCCATGATTATTGTTTCATCATCATCGTTTATTTCCCTGATGAAATCCTCGTTGTAAGGGATGTAGACCTCTCCAGAAGGCGTGTCTACAGTCATGAGAGTGTTCATCGTTGAATCATCGATGTATCTAATCTCGCCAATCAGACCATGGTGGATGTCGGTCACCGCATATCCTATAAGGTCGCTGTCGAACACCACCTCCTCTTCTGGCGAATCGAAATAGCCGAGCAAATCCTTGCGCATGCCGTAAATCGTCTTGTTGACGAGTTCGGAAGCCTGCTCCACATCGTCGATACCTTTGAGCTTCACAAGAAAAGAAGTTTTTCCTTTGGGTCGCACCCCTTCGGCATAGAACGGCACATATATGCCGTCGATATCAACAACAAGAGCATGTTGGTCCGCATAGTCAGGCTCAATGTCCAGAATGGCGTTAAGCTCTCCCTTCAGTGCATGCGTCTTCTGGAATTTACCTATCTCTATAATATCCTGCTCGGTAATCATTCTTCTATTCTAATGATTTTGGCACCGAGTTTGTTGAGTCGGCGGTCGATATTGGCATATCCGCGGTCAATCTGGTTTATGTTCTGTATGCGGCTTGTGCCCTTTGCTCCCATGGCGGCAATCAGCATGGCGATACCGGCGCGGATATCCGGCGACACCATGTCGGTAGCTTTCAGACAATGGAATTTGCCTGCGCCTATCACCACGGCCCTGTGGGGGTCGCAGAGAATGATGCGAGCTCCCATATCCAGCAATTTGTCGACAAAGAAAAGACGGCTCTCGAACATCTTCTGATGAATCAGAACGCTCCCCTTGGCCTGGGTGGCAACCACGAGCATGATGCTTATGAGGTCGGGCGACAGTCCAGGCCACGGCGCATCCGCTATCGTCATGATGGAGCCGTCGAGAAACTGGTCTATTTCATATATCTCCTGTTGGTTCACGCGTATGTTGTCGCCCTCGATCTGGAGGTTCACCCCAAGACGCCGGAAAGCCTCTGTGGTCATTCCAAGGTCGCGGATGCCCACATCCTTCAGCAGCAGGTTCGAGCCGGTCATGGCTGCCATCCCTATGAAGCTGCCGGCCTCTATCATGTCTGGAAGCAAGGTATGGCTTGTGCCGTGCAGTTCCTCAACTCCTTCGATAGTAAGCAGATTAGAGCCTATACCGCTGATTCGGGCTCCCATATTGTTGAGCATACGGCAGAGCTGCTGTATATAAGGCTCGCAAGCCGCATTGTAGATTACGGTGGTCCCTTTGGCCTTGACAGCCGCCATCACAATATTGGCGGTACCTGTCACCGACGCCTCGTCAAGAAGCATATAGTCACCTTTGAGCCCGTCGGGAGCCTCTACAAGATAGGTATGCCGCTCGGAATCATAATTCACTCTTGCTCCCAGCTTGGCAAAGCCTATGAAATGGGTATCCATGCGGCGGCGTCCTATCTTGTCGCCGCCTGGCTTGGGAAGCAATGCATATCCGAAACGCGACAGCAACGGCCCCATCACCATCACTGACCCGCGAAGACTCTCCGCCTTCTTTCGGTATTGCTCGCTCTCCAGATACTCCGGGTTAATGCTGTCGGCCTGAAACTCACATTCCGTGGGCGTGATATATCTTACCTTCACACCCATGTCGGCGAGCAACGCTATGAGATTGCGCACGTCGGAAATCTCCGGCAGATTGCCTATCACCACCTTGTCGGAGGTGAGCAATGTGGCGCATATCACTTCCAGAGCCTCGTTCTTGGCTCCGTTGATCTTTATCTCGCCTTGTAGTGAGTGCCCTCCCTCTACTATGAAACTGCTCATTGGTGATTCCCTTTATTTTTTTCTTTTTTTCTTTGTCTGCTGGGTCTTTGTGTTCTGAGGCTCTACAAAATCCATGAGTCTGTATTCCTCCGGATTGAGCCTTATCAGCCCCCCCGAAAGCATTTCCAGGTCTCTGAGCACTTTTGCGTCGTCAACACCATCCTTATTGCTGAGCGTAAGGAGCTTCTTCATGTGGTTGGCAATCTCGGCAACGAGGTCATCCTTTTCGAGACTGTCGGGCATCGCCGCTATTACCGGCACCATCGACTCCACATAATGGCCATAATGACGAAGGGCTATCCGCTTGGCATTATAGGGTATGCGCTCCGGCTTCGGATTCATCTTCTCCTCCGTGACTACCTCGCAGGGAAAATCAACATCCAGACGGAATTCCGACATGATGACCATCTGATCCCAGATGGTGCGCATATCGTTGTTCTCCCCTTTCATCTCCGGAAACATGTTGGCCATCACGCCTGCTATGGCATAGGCGCACTGGTTGCGCTCTTCCCTGTCGGGTATCGATACACAGTAATCTATCAACGACTGGATTGTGCGCCCGAACTCCGGCAGCCGCAATCGCTCCGATTCCGTATTATACGGTATTTTATATGACATCATATTGTCTAACTGTCTAACTGCTTAGAAATGCAAATTTAATAAAAATCAGCCACTTATCAAAAGCGGCTGACTTACGTATGTGTTTGCTTATGCATTGTGCCTCTACTTGTGGAGCTGCACTCCATGGAGAAGGTGTGCCAATGGATTCTCCCCATGCACGGCTGCATAATCCTTTATATATGTAGGCACCCCGTATGCCACATCAAGGAAATCATTCTCTCTGAAAGCCTTTTCAGCGAGAGCAGGCATGTCGGTGGCCAAGGGCAACACTCCATCCATCCATTCGGCATTAGGCAGCTTTAGAACCTCCTTTGTCTTCATTGCGCCGTCGCCGAGAATCACTATCTTTCGGTCGGATGGCAGTGTATCGAAAGAGTCTGGTCTGATTATTAGAGCCTGAGGAGGCAGCAGCGCGTTCAAAGCCGAGTCATATGCAGCAGTGTAGACTTCCATTCTACGGGCATCCACCATGGGCACTATGATCTCGTCGCCGGTAAAGTCTATCCTGCGGAACATAGCCTTGACGGCAAGCAGTTTAAGTGTCTCCACGCCTATTAGCGGCACATCAAGGCTGAAGGCCAGGCCCTTTGCCAGCGACATACCTATACGCAACCCCGTGTATGAGCCGGGACCTGTGCTTACTGCCACGGCGTCAGCTTTCCATTCATGACGCACAAGCTCTTCCATGGCTCCCGCCGCATACGGCGCCAAGTCTGTGCTCTGTCGCATCGGTGTGCGTTCTATCTTGCTGTATTCAACATTCCCGTCGACACTTAATGCCACGCTGCATCCGCTTCCCGACGATTCTATGTTTATTATGACTGACATTTCTCTTCGTTGTTATGAAAAGCTCTCGCGGCATTGATTCCGTCGAGAGCCGCCGATACTATTCCTCCCGCATATCCCGCACCCTCACCAACTGGATATACGTTATTAAAGCCAATGCTATGTTTTGTGTCGTTGTCGCGAACAATGCGCACCGGCGACGATGTTCTTGATTCCAGACCTATCATCATGCCTTCTGGCGACAGGAAGCCGGGGGCCTTTCGTCCGAATGTCACAAAGCCCTTGGCAAGTCTGTCGGCTATAAACGGGGGCAGCAACTCATTGAAGTCCATGCTCTGTACTCCCGGCGCATATGTGGTGGAGGGCAACGTCGCCGAAATGACGCCACTGATGAAATCGGTCATTCTTTGCGCCGGCGCAATTATACTGTTGCCGGCCTTACGGTAGATTGATTGCTCGAGGTCTTCCTGCAAGGCAAGTATTTCCAGCGGCCCATGGTCCGCATATTCGGGAAAATCGCCGGGATGAATCTCCACCACCATTCCTGAATTGGACTTTTCGCCG
>CABUTY010000062.1 GCA_902494595.1 uncultured Porphyromonadaceae bacterium
AAAAGGCGAATACTTCCTCGGGATTGTCGGGACGCTTTCCCTGTATGCCGAATTTGGGCTCAAACTGCTGCAACTCCAGTTTCTCGTATTTTTTCACCAGCTTTTCCGATACCTCGAAATCCTTAAGACCATCCTTGCGGGGATTGTGGAAAGGGAGCCGCGTGCCTATATTCTCACGAAGCTTACGACTGGTATGAAAGGAGGGATTTATGAGGATTCGGCGAAACCCGCGGAACAGCTGGGCGAAACATGCTCCCATCGATGTGCCGACAATCACAGTTTCGGGGTCGAGCATGGCGGCCAGACGCTTCAGTTCGCTCAACGCCACTTCGGGCTGTACAGGCAAGTCGGGAGTAATCACCTCATGCTTAGGCAATGCACGGCGCAACCGCTGACACGTTGCCGACTGTCCCGACGATGACAATCCATGCAGGTATACAACCTGCGGCTTCTTCGTTCTCATAAGAATTGTGATCCGGGCGCGACTCGAACGCGCGACCGTCTGCTTAGAAGGCAGATGCTCTATCCAGCTGAGCTACCGGACCCCTTTCGGTCTGCAAAGTTAATCATTATTGCCCATATCTACCAAATCATGAGCCAAATATTTCACCTGCAGACCCAATTAAGGTATTATCAAAGGGTTTATCTTGCGGCGATGACCTCTATTTCCACGAGGGCCTGCTTCGGAAGCTCCTTTACGGCATAAGCCGACCGCGCAGGATATGGCGCGGCGAAAGTACGGCCGTAAACTTCGTTCATTGCTCCGAAGAGCGACATGTCGGCAAGATATACCGTGGTTTTCACCACATTGTCCAGAGTCAGGCCGGCAGCGGCAAGCACGGCCTTCACATTGGCCAGCGATGTCTCCGTCTGCGCCGTGATTCCCTCAGGCATCTCGCCGCTCGCCGCATCTATCGGCAGCTGTCCAGAACAGTACACGAACCCGTTGGCTTCCACTGCCTGGCTGTATGGCCCTATCGCAGCAGGTGCCTTCTCCGTTGAAATCTCTTTCTTCATAACTTTATCTTTTTAAAAATCACCATCGACATCACGCAGGCGCAGAAAAGCGCCACATTAAAACTCCAGTATGCCCCCACATTGCCGCCATCCTCTCCGACGGCAAACCACATCAGGAAGGGTATCCCCACGATGATATAGCTCACCAGAGAAATCCAGAAAAGGGGCTTCGACTGTCCCGTGCCCCTTATGGCATTGCAGAAAGTAAGCTGCAGAGCGTCGAAATACTGATATACCACCAACGGGAATATCAGCGCCAGGGCGCTTGTCACCACGGCAGTCCCCTTCACGGCCTCTTCTCCGGTATCTACAAAGAGCGTCACCAACGGCTCTCCGCCCATGATGAATATCAGCGAGGCCACCGAGGCGAGTATAATATTGATATGAGCGCCGGCCCTGGCAACGGCCCCGGCTCCTGCCTCATTGTTCTGCCCGGCATAATATGCCACCCGTATTGCCACGGCTGCCGCGAAACTGATGTAAACCATGAAACCGAGCTGGCTGATGGTATTCACCACCTGATAAGCGGCAAGCTGCACGGCGCCGAACCAACCCACAACCACGGCGCCTACCGTCCACAGGCCGCATTCGCAGCCCGACTGCACCATCAGCGGCCATGATGTGCGCCATACCATTGCCTTGGCATCGGCCGGCCCTTCGCGTCGAGAATATCCCTCCTTATATGGCCTATAGCGCCTCATGCTCCGGAAACATACCCATATCGCCAGCAACGCCATCAATCGCGCGAAAACCGTGGATATGCCAGCGCCAAGCAGCCCGAGCTTCGGAAAAATCCATATCCCGTAAATAAGCAACCAGTTGCCAAGTACATTAAGTCCTATGCAACCCACTGTGATCCACATGGGCAGCGAGGTGAACTCCATACCGTTGGACATCTGCATGAACACATTATACAGAGCCATGGGCACGGGCACCAAGAGCAGGACGAGGAAATAGCTGCGAATGTCGGGCAGAAGAGCCTCCGGCTGTCCGAAATGTCCGAGCAGGAACCAGACGCCCCCCATTATGACGGTAAAGAGGAGCGCCACGGCGAGATTCACGCGCACGGCGGCACGGGTGATCCCTCCGGCCTCTCCGCTCTTACCTTGAGAAAACAGCGACCCCACTATCGGCGTGACTCCTCCGGCAAGCCCCATAAGCATGACATTGGGAATAAGATATAGGCTGTTGACAAACGCCGATGCCGCCAGCGAATCAACGCTGTAATGCCCCACCATCAGCGTGTCGCTGAACGCCAGGACTATCACACTCAGCTGCGTCACCAGTATCGGCGACCCAAGACTGAGCAGCTTGCTATACTCCCCGCGATATTTCTCCCAGAACTCTCTCATATGATTCATCCTTCTCCTGCAAATTTAGCCATTAATGGCTAAACCGCCAAATCAGCCCGCAAGGAGAAAGGTTTGGAATGCGCCTCTTGACGGCGCATTCATCAAAAAGAGCGCATTGCTTAGAACTGCAGCGAGAGGGAGACTCCGGTGGTGTTGCCTATCATGGGGAGAATGGCCACATCCTGTACCGACGTTTTCTTTTTGTCAAGTCCGAACAGCTTCCGTTCGAAAGGAAGAAGCCAGTAACCTATTCTGGCGCTCAGTATGCCGATTGCAGCACCTCCGAAAACATCGGTTATCCAGTGACGGTCGTTATAGATTCTCAACGCGCCCACGGTTACCGCCACCGCATAGCTGGCCAGACCGATACCGTTGCCATATTCTATGCGCATCAGCTCGGCACCGGTGAATACGGTTGCCGAATGTCCCGAAGGGAACGAGTTTCTTGCCCCTGAATCAGGCCTCGGATGCCGGAAGGAATATTTCATGGCATTCACCACCACGGCCATTACGGCGTATGCCGTGACACCGGCCATCAGACGGTCTCTGAACCCTTGGCTCCTCGTCTTTAGCTGCGGTATGAATCCCAGCCCGAGATAGCCGACCGCTGTGGCATACTGTATATAATCGTCGGCCCTGAACTTCCGGTCGGCTTTGTAACCCGAGATATTCTCCCGGAAAGCGTTTTTCATGCCGTCAAGAGCATATACCCCGGTAATCCCCACAGTTAGGAAAATGCCCGGAACTATCAATTGTCGAGGTCTGAAACAATATGGCTCCTGTACGACGCCCAATACGGGCACACTATCTGCAACAGCCACAGTATCCACAACATTCTCCGAAGCCTGTGCCGGCAAAACAGCGAACAGAGATATAAGCAAAACCGCAACGAAATTCCGCATACCCCCTGACTTATTTATTTTCACGCTTCTTCAGGATATCGATATGATATCCCAGGCCAAGCTGAAACTGATTGTACGGGTAATCGGCCAGGCCATGCTGGTAACGGAAAATAAGCTCCCAGTTCTTGATACCGTAGCGCACATCCGTTTTCAGCGAGAAGGGCCGGTCATGAGCCAATTCCTTATCGACGCACGACGAGCTTTCCCATCCGGCATACCCTCCTATGGTTTCTCTGACACGAAGTCCTTTCCACTCAAACCCGAGCAGAAAGCCATACATCACGGCATCATTCTGTCGGCCGGTGCCGGTCTGCCAGCACAGGAATCCGCCGGAAAGAGCCGCCTGCAGATATATGTCGGGATGAAAGAGCCTGAACCTCTTCGACACAGCCGTATCGAAGAAATAGCCGGCGGAGTCATAATACCGCGCCACGTCATATCCTCCGCCCGAAGCTGTTTTCAGAGCCGCCCTCAGCGTGAGACCGGGGCAAAATCTCTTCTCCTCGAGTAGCTGCAGGTCGATGCTTACATAAACATCACCGGTAAGATGTCCGCGTTGCGCCTCACCATATTTTTCCGGCGCTATATTGGAGGCGGCCATATTTTCCGGCGTGTTCCTGTACCATTCCATCACCGGGAGCCACAAGGTAAGATTTGCCCTGCGTGTCCACAACGGAATCGAGGCGCGCAGCGACACATCATACGTCTTGTCGCCACGATAGCCCATATAGGCGTTGCCCGTCAATTCCACCAGCAGGTCGGGACTGACCTGATACATAATATCCGGTATGGCGAAGGCATTCGGCCCGAAATAATACGGCGATATTTTCGACGCATTCTTCCGCGACGTCTCGTGAAGATAGCCGTCATTCCCCGTATCCTGAGCCATCACTACATGGCCCTGAAACACAAGGAACGATACCGACAGAAAAACAACCGCTCTCTGAAGACGAGGGAATGTTCCGGAAAGAAAGCATGACCTATGAAAACGCATAAGCATATTGTTCTGTTTTCATTCTCAACAAACCACGAATTTTTAGACAAGGCGCCCCCTTCCGGCCGATTCAAGGCGTCGCGCCCGGGCGGGGCGCTACCTTGAATCAGCCGAATCCAAGAACGCGCTGCTTAAATTATTTCAGCGGAATGTTATAGGCGGTTATAAATACGGGGCATCTGACCCGCGAATCCGATTTTATTCCCCCGGTTTCATTTCCGATATAAAACCGTTGTCTCCCCTTCTGTAATGTCAGTCAGGATAAGCTTGTTTCCTTTGATCTGGTATCTGAACACCGAGCCTCCATCATCATCTTCCCACTCTATAGTAAGAAAATCATCATCGGCAGTCCATGAGAAACTATAAGTCTCTTTACCGTCCTTTTCAATGTAGAGTGACACCCCCTTGCCATTCTTGAAAAACTCAAGAATCCAAGTATATTCTCCATCCTCAACATCTTCTAATTCGGCGGCCCACTTGCCTACAAGCGACGTCCGATTCCCTTCCACATCCTCCTTTTCCTCTTTCTTGCACCCCGCGACCGAGAGCGCCACGATGAGCATAAGGAAGAAAACCCTTGTCACAGTTGTCATTGCTTTCATTGTTTTATTGATTTTATTGGTTGATTGACTCTATTTATCAAGTAGTTGCTAAAAATTAATCGACATATGTTTATGAAAGTAATTGGATGTCTTGAACTATAAAACTTGGTCTTTTTGGCCATTCCGGCATTGTCAGTCAGTCGCATATGCCTATATGCTCCTTCCTTCCTCAGCCGGATTGTCTCAAAAATCCCTGCGTTTTATATGTTCATTAATTTTCAGCAACTACTTATAATTTAGGTTTAGGAATGTCAGAATCTTTGCCGGCCTTATATTTAACGATACGGCCATCTCTCTTCAACGACATTTCCGACGACGAAAGAGAAAGAATCTCCCACTGATAACCCTGGAAATTTATCAACTTTCGGGCGGCATCATACCAATATGTTCCTTCCCTAATGTAACTGTAAGTCTTTGCAAAAGGAGCGGAGAGCGTATATTCGATAAATTTCTTATCATCATAGATTTCCATCACGGTATGTCCTTCTTTATCAAGCCAGACCTGTTGCAACTGTTCGCTTTGATCCACTATTTCATTTCCGTTCCCGTCAGTGAGAACAGAATTGTCTTTTGTCAGAATAAACTGTGTATATTTGTTCAGCGGAATCAGACGGTCTCCCTCCATTCTGAGATCCATCTCGAATTCCTCATCGGATTCTCCGGATGAACTCGCGTAGACTCCCCTACACTGAACAACACCTCCCTTAACCTTATATGCAAACTTTGCAACACCATATACTGATGGACCCTCATATTCTGAAGACCCGGATCCATCCGACTCAAATCTCACTGTCAGATACTGATACTTGGAACCGCTGACCGGATTATAGAATACTCTTGTGCCATACCACGACCCTTCAAGGGCGCCGGTCGGCTCGCTGTCGTCACTGCATGACCAACAAGCAAGCAGACTCACCACAGCGACAATGATTTTAAGATAGCTCCTCATGTTCATTTACTGTTTGGATGTTTATATATAGCCATGGATATTCAATAGGAGAATCCGATTCCCAATGCAATGCCGGCTGCCGCCTTTCCTTTATAAAAGCTCAACGGGACGCTTACCGACAGCTCAAACCCTCCCTTATAGTTACACAGCAACATTATCTGCGGAGACATGCCAAAAACACATGTGGGTTTCCCCGTAGAACGTATGTCAACTCCCATCGGACAAGCAATGAACACACTTTTCTCGGAATCTACAAATATACCAGGACCGGCATAGATGCTGACAACTGACCCTGCAAAGTCGGATGGCATGAGGCCGTAATTCATTTTGATATTGAACTCTCCGCCGGCATACAGCATATTATAAAGCTGAGCGTAAAACCCGGAGGTCAGACCGTAACAGGAATTTTCCTTGAAATTTCCACCTTTGACAAAACTGTATTGCCATAGAAATTGGGAAAAACCAAAATATTTCTTGTCAGAAGGCTCTTTAGTCTCATCTACAGGTCGATTAACTAGAAGCGCAGAGCTGGCGACGTTGCCGCTCTTGGTTTTATTGTCCTTTGCCGCAGGCAGGTAATTCTTTCCACCGGTATTATCGTCAGCAATCGACGAAGAGTTCTGCCCGGCATTGTCCGGAATCTCGAGCACCATACCTGTATAAAACAGTTCTTTAGCAACCGGATTACGCTCCAATATCTGTTCTTTTGTGACACCGTAACGGGCGGCTATCGACTCAATGGTCTCCCCACGCTCCACGGTGTGCTCCTTTGCCTGTCCGACGCCCCAGCACAATATCGCAATGCACAGCACTGCATACACGCGTCGACATATTGTCTTTAGATTCTCCATTTAGATGTGTTGTTTAGATGTGTCAGTTTGTCTGGATTATCAGTATATTCGACATGCTCCAGAATGATGTGGGATTGGTTATGTGCAGAAAATATTTCCCATCGCCGTCAGTAGTGAGGCTATATGAGTTTTCCGGCATGGGCGTCAGGATTCTTGGCCGTTTGGCTGTAAACTCAAATTCCGTGGCACGCCTTATGTCAATCTTTGCGAACTTGCTTCGGTCAAACGATTCCTTCGTGACAATCTTCCCCTTCTTGATTATACCTTTAGCCTGCAGTTCCTTTTTTGTACCGATGGCCATGTAGCATTGGTTGAGGGCTGCATCCTGCCGTTTAAGGGCTTCGGTCTGGAGAGTGTTGCATCTGTCAAGTTCGGCAATAGCCTGCGACTGGGCGCCCACCTTGACGCGCAGTGATGAAATATCGGCATCCTTCTTTGACAGTTCCTGTCGGAGGCTGGCAATCTGGGCATCCTTTTCAGCCAATTGACGTCTGAAATTGACTATA
>CABUTY010000063.1 GCA_902494595.1 uncultured Porphyromonadaceae bacterium
AATCCGCGAGGGTGGCCGCACGGTAGGTTCGGGTCAGATTACAGGCCTTATCGACGATTAATCGACAATTCGATAACAAGACAATAAAAGGGGTCTTCCCCTGAAAGGAAGGCCCCTCATACACGGGAATAGCTCAGTTGGTAGAGCATTGGTCTCCAAAACCAAGGGTCGAGAGTTCGAGTCTTTCTTCCCGTGCCAATTTAAGAAGAAATGAAATTATTCAAGGATATCAAGGAATCTTACGACGAGTTGGTCTATAAGGTTTCCTGGCCGACACAGAAACAACTCATCAACAGCTCAGTGCTGGTACTGATAGCTTCCATCATACTGGCGGTGTTTATCTGGGCAGTGGACGAGGTGTTCTCGCTGCTGATGGAATTAGTCTACAGCATCAGCTTTTAATCACCTTTAAACGAACGGAATTTCAATGGCTGAAGTCAAAAAGGAGTGGTACGTGCTGCGTGCTGTTTCCGGAAAAGAGGCTAAGGTCAAGGAAGTTCTTGATGCGTCTATCAAGAACACTGACCTAGGCAAAAGTGTGTCGCAGGTGTTGATTCCGACACAGAAGGTTTACACCACGCGCAATGGCAAGAAGGTGTTGAAGGAGCGTAATCTCTACCCCGGGTATGTGTTCATAGAGGCACATCTGTCCGGGGAAGTGATATATGAGCTTCGCAACACGACGAATGTCATTGACTTTCTGCGTGGACGGTCGAAGACCTCGGAGCCAATGCCCCTGAGGGAATCGGAGGTGAAGCGGATGCTTGGTACAGCCGACGACTTGCGCACTGAGGTGGCCGATGTGGCAGATGTATACACCGTGGGCGAATCGGTGAAGGTGACCTTCGGTCCTTTCTCCGGTTTCACCGGCACCATCAAGGAGATTAATTCGGAACGCAAGAAGATTATCGTCGAGGTAAAGATTTTCGGCCGCGGCAATGATCTGACGTTGGAGGTATCCCAGGTGGAGAAAATTTGACCGGGGATGATGTTACGCATTCAGGGTTGAACGGACTTCACATAAATTAAATTAACAAATAGGACAATGGCAAAAGAAATTGCTGGACAGATCAAATTGCAGATCAAGGGTGGCGCTGCAAACCCGTCACCGCCAGTCGGACCCGCACTGGGTTCGAAGGGTATCAATATCATGGAATTTTGCAAGCAATTCAATGCCCGTACCCAGGACAAGGCCGGCAAGGTTCTTCCGGTAGTAATCACATATTACACCGACAAGAGCTTTGACTTTGTAGTCAAGACTCCTCCAGTAGCTGTACAGCTTAAGGAGGTGGCGAAGCTTAAAAGCGGCTCGGCACAGCCTAACCGTAACAAGGTGGCTGAGATAACCTGGGAACAGGTCAAGACAATTGCACAGGACAAGATGCCTGATTTGAACTGTTTCACCATTGAGTCAGCCATGCGCATGGTTGCGGGTACGGCCCGCAGCATGGGTATAACCGTCAAAGGGGCATTCCCTGAGAATAACTAAATCTTCAAGAAAATGGCAAAATTGACAAAAAATCAGAAGCTGGCGCTTTCGAAGATTGAGCAGGGTAAGTCGTACACTTTGGCAGAGGCTGCCGAGAAGGTGAAGGAGACGTCGTTTGAGAAATTCGACGCGTCGTTCGACATAGATGTTCGTCTTGGGGTAGACCCCCGCAAAGCCGACCAGATGGTACGCGGTGTTGTATCGCTACCAAACGGAACAGGTAAGGAGGTACGCGTATTGGTTATGTGCGGTCCTGATGCAGAGGCTGCCGCCAAGGAAGCCGGTGCCGATTATGTAGGCCTCGACGAGTACATCCAGAAGATCAAGGATGGCTGGACCGATGTTGACGTGATTATCACTCAGCCTTCGGTTATGGGCAAGCTCGGTCCGTTGGGCCGTATCCTGGGTCCCCGCGGCCTTATGCCTAACCCCAAGAGCGGCACGGTGACAATGGATGTCGCCAAGGCTGTCAAGGAGGTTAAGCAGGGTAAGATCGACTTCAAGGTAGACAAGACTGGTATCGTTCACGCGTCGATAGGAAAGGTGAGCTTCACTCCCGAGGCTATGCGCGAGAATGCCCGCGAGTTCATCAACACTCTCATAAAGCTGAAACCGGCCACTTCTAAAGGCACATACATCAAGAGCATTTATCTTTCAAGCACCATGGGCCCCGGCGTCAAGGTAGAGCCGAAGTCGGTAGCTGAGTAATCTTTATAACCAACGAAGAAAATGAAAAAGGAAGATAAAGCGATAATCATAGAGCAGATAGGCGAACAGCTGTCGCAGTACAGCTGCGTATACCTTGCTCAGACATCGGGACTGAACGCCGAGAAGACAAGCGCGCTGCGTCGTGCCTGCTTCGGCGACGGCATCAAGATGTTGTGCGTCAAGAACACCCTTCTCAAGAAGGCGTTCGAGGCAAGTGAGACCGACTATTCGGAACTGTATGACCTTCTCCACGGCGAGACCACGCTTCTTCTGAGCAACACGGGCAACGCTCCCGCCAAGCTCATCAAGAAGTTCCGCGACAAGAAGGAGACCCTTCCCATACTGAAGGGAGCCTATGTGGAGGAAACTGTATATGTGGGTGAAGAGAACTTGGAGACTCTCGCCAACATCAAGAGCAAGAACGAGCTCATCGCCGATGTTGTGGCCCTGCTGCAGTCGCCGGCAAAGAATGTGATTTCGGCTCTCCAGAGCGGTGCCACAAAGATCCACGGCATCCTGGAAACCCTCTCCAAAAAAGAAGACTAATCCAATCAAGTAAAAAATTAAAAAACAAATACGAAAATGGCAGATTTGAAAGCATTTGCAGAGCAGCTTGTTAACCTTACCGTGAAGGAAGTGAACGAACTCGCTGAGATTCTGAAGAACGAGTACGGCATCGAGCCCGCCGCTGCTGCAGTGGCAGTTGCTGCAGGGGGTGCAGCCGGTGGCGAAGCCGCCGCTGAGGAGAAGAGCAACTTCGACGTTGTTCTGAAGGCACCCGGTGCATCCAAGCTTGCAGTTGTTAAGCTCGTCAAAGAGCTCACAGGTCTTGGCCTGAAAGAGGCTAAGGAGCTCGTGGACAACGCTCCCAGCAACATCAAGGAAGGCCTTCCCAAGGCTGAGGCTGAAGGTCTCAAGAAGCAGCTCGAAGAGGCTGGTGCCGAGGTTGAACTCAAATAACCTCACTCTATAACTACCGATAGGTTAGGAACGCTCCACATATGTTAGCGTTCTTAACCTATTGTTTCCTGTCATCGGCTCCCGGGGAGACCGATGATTACGCATGATTGGCCCCCCGTTTTTTCCTCTCGCCTTCCCATTTTCCGGCTCACCGGAAGCTTTTCAAGTTTTTTAAAACGATAGAACATTTACCTTCCATAGAGTCGGCCGTTTAGATTTAAATCCCAACCAATGTCAGTAAATTTAACCGAAAAACCGCGTGTAAACTTCGCGTCGATTAAAAATCCACTGCCTTTTCCGGACTTTCTGGACATCCAGCTGAAGTCGTTCCGCGACTTCCTGCAGCTGGACACACCTCCGGAGCAGCGCAAGAACCAGGGATTATACAAGGTGTTTGCCGAGAACTTCCCCATCGCCGACACCCGCAACAACTTCGTGCTCGAGTTTCTCGACTACTACATAGATCCTCCGCGCTACAGCATCGACGAATGTCTCCGTCGCGGCCTTACATACAGCGTGCCTCTGAAGGCCAAGCTGAAGCTCTACTGCACTGACCCCGACCATGAGGACTTCGACACTACAATCCAGGATGTATATCTGGGCACTATCCCATACATGACCGAACAGGGCACCTTCGTAATCAACGGTGCCGAGCGTGTGGTGGTGTCTCAGCTGCACAGAAGTCCCGGCGTGTTTTTCGGTAACAGTATCCATGCCAACGGCACCAAACTCTATTCCGCCCGCATAATTCCTTTCCGCGGATCGTGGATTGAGTTCGCTACCGACATCAACAATGTGATGTACGCTTACATCGACCGTAAGAAGAAACTTCCGGTCACCACTCTGTTGCGTGCTATCGGTTTCGAGACGGACCGCGAGATTGTTGAGATATTCGACCTTGCCGAGGAAATCGAGGTCAACGAGACCAACCTCAAGAAGGTGATCGGCCGCAAGCTTGCCGGACGCGTGGTAAAGACAAGTCACGAGGATTTCTACGATGCCGATACCGGCGAGGTATCCACCGTGGAGCGCAACCTGCTCATCGTGGAGCGCGGCAACGAAATCACCGAGGACAATATCGACGCCATCCTCGAGAGCGGCGTCAAGACCATCCTGCTCGAGAAGGAGGGCGTGGCCTCCGTGGACTACAGCATTATCTTCAACACTCTGCAACGCGACATGTCGAACTCCGAGCAAGAGGCCGTGACCTACATCTACCGACAGCTGCGCAACGCCGATCCACCGGATGCCGCTTCTGCCCGCGAGGTGATACAGAGCCTCTTCTTCTCCGAGAAGCGTTATGACCTTGGTGAAGTAGGCCGTTACCGTATCAATAAGAAACTGGGTCTCGACACTTCGATGGATGTGAAGGTTCTCACCCGCGAGGATATCATTGCTATCATAAAATATCTCATAGAGCTTATCAACGCCAAGAGCGATGTGGACGATATCGACCACCTGAGCAACCGTCGCGTGCGTACGGTAGGCGAGCAGCTCTACAACCAGTTCGGCGTGGGTCTGGCACGTATCGCCCGTTCTATCCGCGAGAAGATGAACGTGCGCGACAACGAGGTGTTCAAGCCTATCGACCTCATCAACGCCAAGACCATCTCGGCGGTAATCAACACGTTCTTCGGCACCAACGCATTGTCGCAGTTCATGGACCAGACCAACCCGCTTGCCGAGATTACCCACAAGCGCCGTATGTCGGCTCTCGGTCCCGGCGGTCTTAGCCGTGAGCGCGCCGGCTTCGAGGTCCGCGACGTGCATTATACCCATTATGGCCGTCTCTGCCCGATCGAGACCCCTGAAGGTCCCAACATCGGTCTGATATCAAGCCTCTGCGTTTATGCCAAGATCAACAATCTCGGATTCATAGAGACTCCTTACCGCAAGGTGACCAACGGCGTGGTCGACCTCAACAACGACGATGTTGTATACATGACTGCCGAGGTTGAGGAAGGCAAGGTTATAGCCCAGGGTAACGCGCCGGTGAACGACGACGGTACCTTTATCCGCAACCGTGTGAAGGCCCGCGAGGATGCCGACTTCCCTATAGTGGCACCCGACCAGCTCGACCTCATGGATGTGTCGCCGCTGCAGATAGCCTCCATAGCTGCATCGCTCATCCCCTTCCTGGAGCATGACGATGCCAACCGTGCGCTGATGGGCTCCAACATGATGCGCCAGGCAGTGCCTCTGCTCCGCAGCGAGGCTCCTATAGTCGGCACGGGCATCGAAGGTCAGCTCATACGCGACTCGCGTACGCAGATAATGGCCGAGGGCGACGGCGTGATTGAATATGTCGATGCCGAGAGAATCGTGATTCGTTACGACCGTACCGAAGACGAGGAGTTCGTGCAGTTCGAGCCTGCAACCAAGGAATACAAGATGCCCAAATTCCGCCGCACCAACCAGAGCACCACGATAGACCTGCGGCCTATCTGCGACAAGGGACAGCGCGTGCACAAGGGCGATATCCTCACGGAAGGCTACAGCACGGAGCGCGGCGAGCTCGCTTTGGGACGTAACCTCAAGGTGGCTTTCATGCCCTGGAAGGGTTACAACTATGAGGATGCCATCGTGCTCAACGAGCGTATGGTACGCGAGGATATCCTCACCTCCGTACATGTCGACGAGTACAGTCTCGACGTGCGCGAGACGAAGCGCGGTCTCGAGGAACTCACCTCCGACATTCCCAACGTGAGCGAGGATGCCACCAAGGACCTTGACAAGCGCGGTATCATCCGCGTGGGCGCATATGTGGTGCCCGGCGACATAATGATAGGTAAAATCACTCCCAAGGGAGAGTCAGACCCGACGCCCGAGGAGAAACTCCTCCGCGCCATATTCGGCGACAAGGCCGGCGATGTGAAGGATGCCTCGCTGAAGGCCACTCCTTCGCTTAAGGGTGTCGTGATAGGCACGAGCCTCTTCTCAAAGGCCACTAAGAAGAAGAACAACAAGAACAGCGCCAATGCCCAGCTCCCTCTTCTCGACGAGGAGTACGAGGACAAGCAGGCTGAGCTTCTTGACCTGATGGTCAGCAAGATGAAGACGCTGCTCAAGGGTCAGGTGTCGGCAGGAGTGCAGGATTATCTCGGCGTGGACCTCGTGCCCGCTGGCTCCACTTTCGACAATGTCAACTTCAAGGACCTTGATTACGAGACCATCCACGTGTCCAACTGGACGGGCGACGAGCGTATCAACAAGATGGTTGGAGAGCTTATCACCAACTATATGCGCAAGTCGAAGGAAATCGATTCGGAGCTGAGGCGCAAGAAGTTCGACATCACGATAGGCGACGAGCTTCCTTCGGGCATCATGCAGATGGCCAAGGTGTACATCGCCAAGAAGCGTAAGATTGGCGTTGGCGACAAGATGGCAGGCCGTCACGGCAACAAGGGTATCGTGAGCCGTGTGGTACGTCAGGAGGATATGCCTTTCCTTGAGGACGGAACTCCTGTGGACATAGTGCTCAACCCTCTGGGTGTGCCTTCACGAATGAACCTGGGACAGATTTTCGAGACAGTACTTGGCTGGGCGGGACGCGAGCTGGGCGAGAAATTCGCCACTCCGATTTTCGACGGAGCGAGTCTCGACGACCTCAATGAATGGACCGACAAGGCAGGGCTTCCGCGCTATGGCAAGACCTACCTCTACGACGGCGGTACCGGCGACCGTTTCGACCAGCCGGCCACCGTGGGCGTGATCTACATGCTGAAGCTCGGCCACATGGTCGAGGACAAGATGCATGCCAGAAGCATCGGCCCGTACTCGCTGATTACGCAGCAGCCGCTCGGCGGTAAGGCACAGTTCGGAGGCCAGCGTTTCGGAGAGATGGAGGTATGGGCCCTGGAGGCCTGCGGCGCCGCCCATATCCTGCAGGAAATTCTTACCATCAAGTCGGACGACGTGGTGGGTCGCAGCAAGGCTTAC